>JAYRUI010000322.1:0-4426 GCA_041919175.1 Rheinheimera sp.
AAACCGTCAATGCGTATGGCAAAGGTTATAAACGCGACGAATATGGGTTTGACTGGTTGTTGCACCATGAACTGGCGCACGAATGGTTTGGCAACCTGATGACCCATGAAAAACTGAATGACGCCTGGTTACACGAAGGTTTTGGTTTGTATATGCAACCGGCTTATGCGCTGGATAAACTTGGCATCACTGCTTATCACTACCAGATGTATAAATCTTATCTGGGCTTACAAAACTGCGACCCCATAGTGCGCAGCGGCGTGGTGACTTCCGATCAGGCCTTTAACCCGGATATCTACGGCAAAGGTGGCTGGACTTTGCATACTTTACGTAATCTGATTGGTGAAGAAGCGTTCTGGCAAGCCACCCGCGAGCTGTTGTATGGCACGGCAGACACGGCAAAACTGCAATATCCGATAAAACCCAGGTATCGTAATACCAAAGAATTTATCAGCATCGTCAACCGCATCACGGGCCGCGATTATCAGTGGTTATTTGACGTGTATTTATACGAAGCAGCCTTGCCTGAGCTAAAACAACAACAAAACGGCGACTCAGTGACTTTCAGCTGGTTAACTCCCAATAAAAAACCTTTCCCAATGCCGGTAGAAATCAGCATCAATGGCCAAACCCAGTTGCTGGATTTGAGTAAAGGCGCTGTGACTGTTGCGGTGAAGAGCACAGATCAGCTGCTGGTCGACCCACAAATGAAAGTGCTGCGCCAACTACCGCTAATTGGTTTATGTGAAGAAAACCGCGCCAAGGTAAAAAACAAAAGGGCCCAATAACTGTTGTTGCGGCTGGTTTAAATCAGCCTGTCACCGCAGGTGAAGATAAAGCGCTGCCTTAGCAGCGCTTTATTGCTTATTTTCCGCTGTTAAAAAGCAGTTTTCCGCTGCTGTTCGTTTTTGCCTGCCGTTAAAAGCACCCGCTTTGTAATCTGAGTTCCAGACAACTGAAACACAGCAACATAGGGCTTTAACATGAATAACAACAGCAAGAACAGCAATAAAAACAGCAATTTAAAAACAACGTCGCTGCAAACCGCCATTAATATTGTGCTCGGCTGCGCTGTGGTGGCGCTTGCGGTGCAAACGCAAATTCTGCAAAAAGACCACATCAGTGTGCGTGAGCTGAATGTCGAGCGGCTGAATGTGATGGAACCGACAGGGCATCCGCGTTTGGTACTGGCCAATACAGCGCACGCGCCTAAAGCCATTAAACAAGGCAAAGTGGTGTTTGACCCGGGTCAGCGCCCCGGCATGATTTTTTATAACGATGAAGGCACTGAAAATGGTGGCCTGATTTTTCGCGGTAAAAAAGTGGGCGACAAAATTGAACATGGCCTGCACCTGTCGTTTGACCGTTATAACCAGGACCAGGTGGTGGCTTTGCAGCATATTGAACAGGACGGCATGCTGATCGCCGGTTTAAATATTGTCGACCGGCCACAACTGGATTTTGATGTTTATATGGAGCTGGCGCTGGCAGCAGAAAAAGGTGACAAAACCGCTATAGCCAAACTCGAAGCGCTGGATGTTAACAAAGATGGCTCCATTCATGGCGCACGCCGCGCTTTTTATGGCACTTTCGACAACAAAGCTATGTTGCAACTCAATGATCCATCAGGTAAAAAACGGATTGAAATGGCGGTGAATGCCAAAGGTGAACCTCAGCTGGTGTTTTTTGACGACAAAGGCACTGAAATTTTACGTTTGCCAGAGCAGAAGGACCTGAAATGATGAAAGCGACCCCCTTATGGGCGCAATCTGTGCGGACGCTGGAAACAGCGCAAACAACACAGCAAGCCCAACAACAGCCGCTCTGGCAGCGGCTTGGCAAGCCGGTTGTAGCCATGTTGCTGTTTGCCCATTTATTCTGGTTATACGTGGCGTTGCTGCAAACAGCGCCCGGCGAGGCGCTGCATTATTATTTTGACGCGCCGGTGTGGCTGGCAATACAAGGTTTATTGGCGCTTGGTCTGACCCGGTTTTTGCACCAAAGTTTACCCAAGCGCAACAGCCGCAGTAGTCAGTATCTGCAAACGCTGGCTTTGAGTATGCTGTTTTTTGTTGCGCTGATGACCTTGCTGCAACAAGGCATAGAGCAGTTACAGGGTTATCCTTTTTCCGCAACTATGCTGTTGAAAAACATGCTGATGTACGCGCTGTTGCAGTTATTGGTCGGTGGTTTTGTATTGTTACTCGAGGCGCTGAAAGAGCAGCGCCAGCAGGCGGAAATGTTGCTGATGGCCGAAAAAACCGCCACCGAGCAACAACTACAGCTGTTACAACAACAAATGGATCCACACTTTTTATTTAATAATCTCAATGTGTTGTCGGCGCTTATTCATAAAAACGCCGATGAAGCAGAAGACTTTTTAGCAAAATTTACCGCGATTTACCGTTATCAGTTGCAGCATCAGAGTGATCAATTGGTGACGCTGGCCCGCGAGCTGGCTTTTGCCGGAGATTATCTGGCGCTGTTAAATCAGCGTTTTGCCAATAGTTATCTGCTGGAGCTGGAGCTTGCCGGGCTGGATAGCACGCAGTGGTTAATGTTACCCGGCGCTTTGCAGCTGGCGTTGGAGAATGTAGTCAAACATAACGAAGCCAGTCCTTTAGAACCGCTGAAAATTCAGATCCGTGCTGAAGGCGGCATGTTAACTGTCCGTAATAGATTAAAACCAAAGTTATACGCAGCTGAATCCACCGGGCTTGGGCTGAAAAACTTACAACAACGCGCCCTGGTGTTATTTAAACGTGATATTCAGGTCACACAACAACAAGGTGAGTTTTGTCTGGCCTTACCGCTAAGCCCTTTATAAACAAAAACACAGGGACGCTGTAAAGCGCATTTATAAAGCACTGATAAGGTGAAGGTTTTGCAAAAAGAACTGCTGAGAGTATTGCTGATAGAAGATGAACCACTTGCTGCTGAAAAGCTGGCCGGTTTTATTCAAAGGTACCAGCCTGCGGCTGAAATAGTGGCGGTATTAACTTCAGTGGCCGAAGTGTTGGCTTTTTTTGAGCAGGACGAGCCGCCGCTGTTGCAGCTGATTTTTGCCGATATTGAACTTCGGGACGGCGCGGTATTTCAAGCTTTGGCGCAGCTCGATTTACCTTGTCCTGTGATTTTTACCACCTCTTATGATCAGTATGGCGTGCAGGCATTTTCACATCAGGCTGTGGGTTATTTACTCAAACCTTTTACCTATAAAGTTTTTAGCGACACCATGGACAAACTGACGCAGCTGAAAAACAAGCTGCTGGCGCAGGTGGACATGCCATTGCCGTCAGCGGCAACAACACAGCTAACAACAGCAGCTCCCAAGCAGGGTTATCGTCAGCGGTTTTTATTAAAGCAGGGCCAGGGGCTGCAGTTGCTGGAAGCGGCCAATATCAGCTGTATCCGCGCTGTAAAAGGCATTTTGCTGGCGCAGGATGAACAGGGTCAAAGCCTGATGCTCAGTGAAAACAATGTGCAGCAGCTGGCCGAAAGCTTAGATCCAAGCCGGTTTTTTCAGCTCAATCGCAGCGACATTATCCAGATTAACTTTATTGAACGGCTGGAGCCTTATGGCAAAGAAAATCTGGCGGTGTATCTGCGCGGCCAAACCGAGCCTTTAATAAGCAGCAAAACCCGCACAGCGTTACTTCGTAAATGGTTGAATAGCTAGACCAAAAGTGTGCCACACAAAAGGCCAGCAGCTTTTGCTGGCCTGAATATCGAATTGGCGTATAATGCGCGCCGTGAGTTGGCCAAGACAATCGCTGCCTGCGTAAGCAGGGGGAGGAAAGTCCGGGCTCCACAGGGCAGGGTGCCAGGTAACGCCTGGGGGGCGCGAGCCTACGACCAGTGCAACAGAGAGCAAACCGCCGATGGCCCACGCAAGTGGGATCAGGTAAGGGTGAAAGGGTGCGGTAAGAGCGCACCGCGCGACTGGTAACAGTTCGTGGCACGGTAAACTCCACCCGGAGCAAGACCAAATAGGCCCCCATTGGCGCGGCCCGCGTTGGGGGCGGGTAGGTTGCTTGAGGCGTGCGGTGACGTACGTCCTAGAGGAATGATTGTCGCTCTGGCAACAGAGAACAAAACCCGGCTTACCGGCCGACTCACACCTCTTTTATAAAAAAACCGGCATCATTGATGCCGGTTTTTTTGTTTTATGCGCTCCCGTTTTTGGTATGGCCGCTATCCTGCAGCAATTAAAAATCAGTGCCATAAACCTCGTTATACAAACGTGTTACTTCAGCGTGACTGGAAGCTTCAAACCACTGTAAATGCGCCTGCAGGTAAGCCGGCGTTTTGCTGACAATCGCCAGTTGTTGATCCAGCAAGGTTAATAACTCACGCCCTTGTGGTGTTTTGGCACATAAAATGTGTCCGAGTAACATGGCGGGAGACTCCGCCACAGCCACACTGA
>JAYRUI010000323.1:0-4420 GCA_041919175.1 Rheinheimera sp.
GCAAGCCTTATGGCCTGAGTTTTCCGGTGGTGACCATCACCGACTTTGTCGAAGTGCAAAAAGCCTTTTTAGAAAGCCAGGGCATTAACACACTGTATGCGGTGATTGGCCCTTCGATGGGCTCTTTTCAGGCCATTGAATGGGCCAGCCGTTACCCAAAAAGAGTCAAACGTTTAATAGCCGCCATTGGCACCGCCCATATCGACAGCTGGAATGCAGTGCGGCTTGAACGCTGGGCTGAACCGATAAAAGCAGACCCCAACTGGCAACAAGGCGATTATTACGGCAAAGCAGCGCAGCCCACTGAAGGCTTAATCACGGCTTTGGCTTATATCACCCAGGACGCGTCGAATCCTGCTGGTTTTAATCAAAAATACCCTGAGCCTGCCCTTGATAAAAACGCTCATCTGGATATTCAAACAGATTTAATGGCCTGGCAGCAGTTGCGACAAGCCGCAGCTGCCCGCGCTGTGACGCAGGACGCCAACCACATTTTGTATCTGGTGCGGGCGTCGCAATTATGGCGGGTGGGCATGCAGGACAACTGGCAACAGGCGCTTGGCAACATCAGCGCCAAAACCTTATTTTTACCCGCTAGCGGCGATTTGCTATTAACGCCGGACTTGTCTGCCAACAACCAACAACTGATGCAACAGGCAGGCAATAAGGCGCAACTGCATGAAATTCCTGGCAATTGGGGTCATCTGGATGGCTTGTTAAATATTGCAGCTGCAGCGCCCGCCATCAAAAAATTTCTGGCAGAATAAAGCCGCAACAGCGGCTGGCCTTGGCTCAACAGCCCGGTGATTTGCTGGCATAAAACCCGGTAAGCACCGGTATTTTTATGCTGCCGGCGCTATACTCTGCTGATATTTTTAACCCCGGATAAGTTTATGCTCAGAACTTTGCTGCTATTTATCTGTGCTGTTGCATGTTCTGCCAGCGCCGCAGTGCCGCTGAATTTCTGTTTTGAAGACAAAGAGTTACCTCCTTATTATTTTGGCAATGGCGCACAAGTGCACAAAACCAAACCGGGCACCACCATTGAACATTTACAACAGCTGGTGGCTGCGGTGCCACAGTTGGAGCTGAAATTACAACGGCTGCCATGGAAACGCTGTCTGGCCGGGCTGGAATCGGGTGGCATCGACGCTGTGGTCGGTAGTTTTAGTGAAGAGCGGCAGGACATTGCCGTTTTTCCACAGCACAATGGCCAGCTGGATCAACAACGGGCTTTTAATCAACATCATACCTGCCTGGTCAGCCGCGCTGATGCAAAGTGGCAATGGCATGGCACTGGTTTTAGCGGTATTGATGTTTTAGTGGTGGCGCGGCCTTTGGGTTATGCGCCGCTGCAAAGCCCGCTGCGGCAAAAATTCAGCATGCATTACACAGTGTCCGGCACCATGGATTTAGATTTATTGGCAAAAGGTCGGGTGAATGCCATTACCCGGCTCTGTCAGATTGGTGATTTAAAAGTGAACCCGGCGCAAATTGAACAACGGGGTTTAAAAGTGTTGTATCCGCCGCTTTACCAGAGCACCGGGTATTTAATTTTCAGCAAGAAGTTTTATCAGCAGCATCAGTCACTTGCAGAACAGGTGTGGCAACAGCAAATCAGCAACAAAGGCCTGGAAATTTATCAGCGTTATCTTTCGGAAGAATACTAGGGTCTGTGCTGCTGTGGCGGTGCCAAACGCGCAAAACACACTAAATCATCAATTTCCGGCCTGATGCCAATATATTCCCCCAGCGCATGCTGGTGATGGCTGGGTGCCAGACAACTGACTTTTTCACCATCGCCCACTTCCAGCTGATACAACATATGAGCGCCACGAAAAGCGCGGCTTAACACTTTGGCTTTGAGCGGGCTTTGGTCGTCATGCACAATATCATCAGGCCGCACTAACAAATCGACCGCCATACCGGCAGCAAGTTGGGTGGCCTGCGGTTGGCGAAACACGCCTAAACAGGTTTGTACACTATGTGGGTCTAACATCTGACCTGTCAGTAAGTCGCCCTGACCAATAAAGTCAGCAACAAACCTGTTGGCCGGCTGATGGTACAGCTGATAAGGCGTGCCCCACTGCTGCAACCCCCCTTGCGCCATTACCCCTATCCAGTCGGCCATCGCAAAAGCTTCGTGCTGGTCGTGGGTCACCATCACTGCGGTAATACCCAGCTGATTTAAAATGGCGCGGATATCGCGGGCCAGCGAATCACGCAAATCAGCGTCCAACCCGGAAAAAGGCTCATCCAGCAATAACAGCCTTGGCTCAGGTGCCAAAGCGCGGGCCAGCGCCACCCTTTGCTGCTGACCACCGGACAACTGATGAATAAAACGGTTGCCCATCCCAGCCAGGCCTACCAGCTGTAATAACTGCAACACTTTGGCTTGTTGCTGCGCTTTACTCAAAGCAAACAAACCAAAACTGATGTTCTCGGCCACTGTTAAATGCGGGAACAAAGCGTAATCCTGAAACACCACCCCGACCTGCCGTTTTTCAGCCGGCAGCATAGTTGTTGGGCTGCTGACCAGAGCGCCCGCCAGCTGAATTTCGCCTTGTTGTACCGTTTCAAAACCGGCAATAGCCCTTAATAAACTGGTTTTGCCTGAACCCGAAGGCCCAACCAAACAGCCAATTTCACCGGCTTTGAGCTGAAAGCTCACATCTTTCACTACGGTAAAATACTGATAAGCCACAGAAATATGATTAAGTTCCAGCATCAGTGCCCCACAGAAGATTTTTTATCAAGTGCTCTGGTGAGCAACAATACAGGCCCAAGACCAACCAGCACTATGGTCAGTGCCGGCAAAGCTGCGTCGGCCAGCCGCTCATCAGACGCCAGCTCGTAACTTTTCACCGCCAGGGTATTAAAGTTAAAAGGCCTTAATAACAAAGTGGCCGGCAGCTCTTTTAATACATCCACAAACACCAGCAATAAGGCGGTAAAAACGGAAGATCGCAACAAAGGCACATGTACCCGCCACAACACCTGCCGCGGTTGAAGCCCAAGCGAACGGGCGGCCTGATCCATACTGGGTTTAATTTGCCCCAAACCTGCCTCAATGCCCTGCAAAGCCACGGCCAGAAACCGCACCGCATAAGCCAGCAGCAGCGCCACCACAGTGCCGGAGAACAACAAACCGGTACGTACACCAAAATATTGTTCGGCAAAAAGGTCGAGCTGATTATCCACAAAAGCCAGCGGCAACATCACGCCTATGGCAATGACAGTGCCCGGAATGGCATAACCCATACTGCTTAAACGGATCAAAAGCTGCACCAGCCAGTGCCGGTGCTGCCGCAAACCATAACAAAGCCAGACAGCCAGCCCAACCACCAGCACAGCAGCGGCAAAAGCCAGACTAAAACTGTGCCACAAAAGCCGCAGGTAATCCGCGCTCAGCAGCGCCGGCCAATCCGCCAGCACCACCAGCTGCGTTGCCGGAACCACAAAGCCGAGCAACAAAGGCAACAGCGCCAGCAAGCACAACAGATACCCTTTTACACCTGTCACCTGATGGGTTTTGATGCCGTTATGTGCCTGACCGGTATAATAAAAATGCAGCTGACGGCGTGAAGCCAGCTCCAGATAAATCAGCGCCAGCACTAAGGTGCAAAGCAAAGCGGATAACTGCGCCGCACCTTGTTGTTGCCCCATACCAAACCAGGTGCGGAAAATGCCTGTGGTTAAGGTAGGCACCCCAAAATATTGCACTGTGCCGTAGTCGGCAAAAGCTTCCATCATCGCAAGCGCAGTGCCGGTGATCAGCGCAGGCCTTGCCATAGGCAAAGTCACGCGGAAAAAATGCTGTCGTCTGGAAAAACCAAGGCTTAAGCTGGCTTCAGCAAGGCGCTCCGACTGATTGGCAAAAGCACTGCGCGCCAGCAGATAGACATAAGGATAAAGCACCAGCGACAACAACAAGATAGCGCCGCCCAAAGAGCGCACCTGCGGAAAATAATAATCGCCGTAGCGCCAGCCAAACAGTTCACGCAGCAGGCTTTGCAAAGGCCCGGCAAAATCCAGTAAGCCTGTGTAGCTGTAAGCAATAATGTAAGCGGGCATGGCCAGTGGCAATAACAACAACCATTGCAGCAGATTGCGGCCGGGGAAACGGAAAAACACAATCAGCCAGGCCAGGCTGGTGCCTAACAACAAAGCGCCCAGACCCACACCAAAAGCCAATATTAAAGAATTTTGCAGATAATCCGGCAGCACAGTGGCAAGCAAATGTTGCCACAGCGCCAGATCCGGGCTGAATAAACTGCTGAATACCACCAACAGCGGCATCAACAGTAACAAAGCGCCCAACAACAACGGCCATTGCCGCCAATGCAGCTTATTTAACTGCATCAGCGGCTCCGGCAAATAGCGTCAAAGATAACAATCTTAAAAATAACAACGCGTTATT
>JAYRUI010000324.1:0-4391 GCA_041919175.1 Rheinheimera sp.
TCCAACTGATGGGCGGCGAAAGTACCAAAACTACCTAAAGCCAATGATGAACAGCAGAATAAAAAATGAAGTTTCATGGTTTGCATCCTTGAGATGGGGTGTTCGGTATAAACACCATGGATGCATTGTAAGAAGGCTGGAGCCACGGCACAGGTGCCAAAAGTCATGATATTTCAGCAAAAATTACATGACTTCCGGCCTAATGCCCGGCCTGATTTATCTGAGTGTTGCTTGCGGTTATTTGCGCGGGCGTTGCTTCAGCAACCGCCAGCCACAAAATGGCACCAAACAGAACCACCAGTAGGCAGCACCACCTGAAGACCCACCACCACTGTCAGCTGGAGGCGGACTGACAGCACGCACCGACACATTCACCAAAAGCTCTGCACTACCGCCACGGCTGTCGTTCACCACCAGCTTAAAGGCCAGCTCAGCTGCCTGCGCCGGCGCGACAAAACTGGCCTCAAAGCTCTGGCTCCCGGTTAACGTCACTGCAGGGCCGCTGCTTTGTTGCCAGTTGTAACTTAAGGCATCCCCGTCGGCGTCTGTGGCATTGACCCGCATCAGCACCGTCTGGCCGGGATTAGCCTGCAATCTGCTTTCCCCGTTCAGCACAGGCAGGTTGTTACGTTCGTTATCCACTATCGTCACCAGCACTTGCGCACCATCGGCCAACAAAGCGCCGCTGACGGCGCTCAGCATCACTTTAAACTGACGGTCACCATCCAGCCTTTGGTTATCCAGCACAGGCACCTGAATGGATTTTTCACTGCTGTCGCCATCAGCCCAGCTGATATCGCCGCTGACCGCTGTCATATCGCGCCCAGCCTGCGCAGTGCCGTCCTGCAGCTGATAACGCAGCTGAATAGGCCCGGCCGCCCCCCCAACACGGTTCAGCTTCAGCGTTAAAACACTACTGTTTTCATCGACCGAGGCGGCGCGCTGCACAAAACCGGCAGCGCCATAAGCGGGTTCATTACTTTGTAAACTTAACCACTGATAAGAAGGGCTACCGAGGCTTAAACCCTGCTGTGGGTCAAATAAGCGGATATACAACAGATTTTGTGAAAGCAAAGCTGCGTCCGGCACAGAAAAACGAATGGTTTTATCCTGATGGTCGTCCGCGGCCCAGCTTAACCGGCCTGCAGCCAGAGCTTCGCTTTGGTTTTGCCCGGTTTGAGTTTCATAAGCCACTGACACAGCGCCAGTGCCTTGTGGCCGGCGCACCACCACCTCAACCGGCTCGCCGGCTTCCACCTGGGTTTTTGCCTGAGCAAAAAACACCTGGCCGGCCGCGGTATTTTTAGTCTGGTCTTTGAGTACATATAAACCGCTGTTGATATCGGATGAAATAATCAAGCCGGACGGCAAATAAGGGTAAGTGCCCCAAACCCCATTAAAAGCCGCACCATCTGAGGCAGGATAAGAATCAAAATAACCCACCTCAACGGGTTCAGCCGGGTTGCTGATATCCAGGATGGTGGTGCCACGCTGATAGTTAGAAATATAGTACCTGTTGCCCCTGGTATAGCCATTGTGATCAATGGCACGGCTTGGACCACTCCATTCTTTCACCAGCACAGGGTTGTCCAGACTGTCCACATTCAGCACCCGTACTGTGGTATTCAGGCCACGGCGCGATTCGTCCAGCTCGTCATGCACAAACACAAAACGTTTATCTTCACTCCACCAGCCGGAATGCACATATTCGGCGTTGGTGTAGGTTAAATCGGCCAACGCTTTTGCCGAATTTAACTCGCTGATATTCCACAATTTTACCGAGTTTTCATTAAAGTCCATCAACACAGTACAACGGCTGTTATTGCAACTTTGTTGCGCCCTGTTGTCCGTCACCACCATAGAAGCAGCGTCATGGGTATATTCATCTCGGGTGGCACTGCTGTTGGCAAATAAAGACTGCAATTTTTCCGGATTTTTCAGGCTGTAACTGGTAAAAGCACCACCCACAGCATCCTGGCCAACGATATGCAACAAAGGTTGTAAACCATCCAGCACTGTATTGGTGGTGTAATCCACATGGCTGATATACACATTGTGGGCCGTCGCCGTGGCCGGATCGGCTGCCACCAGCCGGATAGAATGTGGCAGCTGGCTTAAATCAATAATCTGAATATTGTCGGTGGCTTCGGAGCTGACATACGCATAAGCCCGCCAGCGCAGCTGAGTACTGTCAAAAAATTGCAGCACTTTAATATCGCGCCACACACTGCTCTTGCCGGCAACAGCGCCCACTTCAACAGGTTTTGCCGGATCGGCCAGACTCACCACTGCAGTACCGTTTTTCAGCCCGACCAGCGCGTATTCGGTGCCGGTATTTAAATCAACATGACCCCAGATATCATTGGCGGCTTCTGGTTTTAATGAAAAGTCAGCAAGCGCCATATGACTAACCAAATCAATGTTTTTACAGGGAAAAACACCGGCTTTGCCATTCACACAAGGGGTTTCGGTTTGGCTTTGTTGTAACTCAGCCTGCAACTGCTGCAGCTGGTTTAAGGCGGTGCTATCCACCGATTTACCGTCTGACAGCACCACAAAACCACGTTTTTCCAGCGCAGCGGCATATTCCACTGGCACGCCGCTCAGCACAGTGCGGTTAAGCTGTGGAGCCTGGCTCTGGAAATGGTCAAATTTATTAAAACCACCCAACACCGGCACTATATCGCCGGTCAGCATAAACAGCTCGTTCACATCACCCAGCGCATAGTTGCCGTCTGCCACCAGAACTTTGTCGCCTTTATTGGCCTGCGCTATGGCATAACTGATAGTGCGGCAAGGGCGGAGCGGAGAATCACAACGGCCCTGATCAACACCGGTAGTAGCAACAAAACGGCCGCGGTCATGTTCGGCGTGCGCCAGCAACTGAGCGCTATAACCACCAACCAATAACAATGCCGACGCCGTCAGCCAACTGAACAGGCGGTACTGTGTTAAATGCTGAGTCATCTCCATCTCCTTATGTTGCCACGCCCATTTGCAGGCCTGAATATCAGTGCTGCAGCCAATCGCTTTTTCGCCACAACTTTTGTATTGTAAAAAACAATACTCAATTTAACCGCCAGCCAGAATGAAAAGTAAACATTTAATTAAACTAATTGCGGTTATATTCGCCATTTTTTGGCTGACTAGCTGTAAACCCACTGCGCCAGCTTTAATCAAAGTCCAGCTGCACTTTAATGGCCAACCTATTGATTGTCATAGCAAAATAACTCTTAAAAATGGCCAGTGGCAGCTCTCGCAATTGCAATTTTATCTGGCCGATTTTCAACTTGATGGCAAAAGTTTAGTGTTAAAGCAAAACGCCAACACGCCATGGCAACAACCAAGGCTGGCGCTGCTGGGTACCGACTGCCATAACAGCGGGCAGTGGCAATTACACTTTGCTGAAGATATGCCTCCGGGTGAATTGAGTTTTTATCTGGGAGTGCCGGCAGACCTGAATCATCAAAACCCTTTAACCGCCGTCACTCCGCTGAATCAGGCAGATATGTTCTGGAACTGGCAAGGCGGCCATAAATTTTTCCGGCTGGAATTACAAGGCGCGGCGCAAAGCTGGGCTTTGCATCTGGGCTCCACCGGCTGCGTGTCTGCCAGTGTGTTAAGGCCTCCGGCAAGCCCTTGCACCCAACCTAATCTGGTGCAAGTATGGCTGCCATACCGGGGTGAAGCCACTTTAACGCTGGATTTGGCGCCTCTATTGGCCGATTTTAGTCCTTCGGCGGCGCAAAGTTGTATGTCAGACCCACTGAAACACAGCTGTCAGCTGTTATTGCCCCGTTTATTACAACAGCAGCAGGCGTTATGGCAATTCATCCGTTAAAAATATCAGCGGCGCTGCTGTTCTGCTTAAGCCTCGTTGCCTGCCACAAAGCGGAAACCCCTTATGTCTGGCCAATACCGGCCGATTTTCCTAAACCCACAGTGCCGGCTGATAACCCGATGTCGGCCGCCAAAGTGGAGCTTGGCCGTTATTTGTTTTATGACAAACAACTGTCGGCCAATCAGCAACAAAGCTGCAGCAGCTGCCATCAACAAGCTTATGCTTTTGCTGAACCCACAGCGGTTTCAGTGGGCAGCACCGGGCAGCCACACCGGCGTAATGCGCTGGCTTTGGTGAACATTGCCTACAACAAAACCCTGACCTGGGCGCATGATGGCCTGACTGAAATAGAACAACAGCAGTTGATCCCAATGTTTGGCGATAATCCGGTGGAACTTGGCATTGCAGGCCATGAAGCCGAAATTCTGGCGCGGCTGGATCGCGCTCCTTACCCGGAGTTATTTGAAGCCGCTTTTGGCGAAACAACACCCAACTTCCAGCGGGTGAATCAAGCGTTGGCCAGTTTTGTGCGGCGGCTGATTTCGCTGCA
>JAYRUI010000325.1:0-568 GCA_041919175.1 Rheinheimera sp.
GGATGCAGCAGCACTGGGAACAAAGCCAAGCCTTTAAAGTGGTTGAAGATAACAGCAAAGAAAAATTCTACTGTCTGTCGATGTTCCCGTACCCAAGCGGCCGTTTACATATGGGTCATGTGCGTAACTACACCATCGGTGATGTGATCAGCCGTTTCCAGCGTATGCAGGGCAAAAACGTCATGCAGCCTATGGGTTGGGATGCTTTTGGTTTACCGGCAGAAAACGCCGCTATTGCCAATAAAACAGCACCGGCCAAATGGACCTACGCCAATATCGATTACATGAAAAACCAGCTGAAACGCCTTGGTTTTGGTTATGACTGGGACCGTGAGCTGGCCACCTGTAAACCTGAATATTACAAGTGGGAACAGTGGTTCTTCACCAAGCTGTTTGAAAAAGGTCTGGTTTATAAAAAAATGGCCACTGTGAACTGGGATCCGGTCGATCAGTGTGTGCTGGCCAACGAGCAGGTGATTGACGGCCGTGGCTGGCGCTCTGGCGCTCTGGTTGAACAACGTGAACTGGCACAGTGGTTTATTAAAATTACCGATTACGCCGAAGAGCT
>JAYRUI010000325.1:578-4386 GCA_041919175.1 Rheinheimera sp.
GAATGGCCTGAGCAGGTAAAAACCATGCAGCGCAACTGGATTGGCCGCTCTGAAGGGGTGGAAATCAAGTTCAGCGTGGCAGGCTCCAGTTATGACTTCAGCGTCTACACTACCCGCCCTGACACTTTCTACGGTGTGACTTATGTTGCCATTGCGCCGCAGCACCCGCTGGCGCAAAAAGCCGCCAAACTGGACGACAAGCTGGCGCAATTTATCGACGAGTGCAAAGGCGGCAAAATGGCCGAAGCCGATATGGCGACGATGGAGAAAAAAGGCGCGCCAACCGGCTTTTTTGCTGTGCATCCGTTAACAGGTCAGCAAGTGCCAATCTGGGTTGCCAACTTTGTGCTGATGGATTACGGCTCAGGTGCTGTGATGGCAGTTCCGGCGCACGATCAGCGCGACTATGAATTCGCAACTAAGTACGGTCTGCCGATCAAACAGGTCATCGCGCCTGCAGCCGGTGCAGAAGACAGCATCGACTTAAGCAAAGCCGCTTTTACCGACAAAGGTGTGCTGGTGAACTCAGCGGAATTTGACGGTCTGGATTTTGCTGCAGCCTTTAAAGGTATTGCTGACAAGCTGGCCGCCATGGGTTTAGGCCAGGTGAAAGTGAATTACCGTTTGCGTGACTGGGGTGTATCCCGTCAGCGTTATTGGGGTTCACCAATCCCGATGCTCACACTGGAAGATGGCACCCAGGTGCCGGTACCGGAAGAAATGCTGCCGGTCCGCCTGCCGGAAGATGTAGTGATGGATGGTGTCACCTCCCCGATTAAAGCCGATGTGAACTGGGCAAAAACCAGTTACAAAGGTCAGGCCGCTTTCCATGAAACTGATACTTTTGACACCTTTATGGAATCAAGCTGGTATTACGCCCGTTATTGCAGCCCGCAGCACGACACCGGCATGCTGGACCCGGCTAAAGCCAACTACTGGCTGCCGGTGGATCAGTACATCGGTGGTATTGAACACGCGATTTTGCATTTATTGTATTCACGCTTTTTCCATAAACTGCTGCGTGATGTGGGTTTAGTACAATCAGACGAGCCATTTAAACGTTTGTTATGTCAGGGCATGGTCTTGGCGGAAACTTTCTACCGTGAACACGAAGGTGGCAGCAAAACCTGGTATTCACCGCAAGATGTGACTGTAGAACGTGACGACAAAGGTCGTATCAGCCAGGCTATTTTGGCCAGCGACGGCCAGCCGGTGCTGTCTGCCGGCATGAGCAAAATGTCGAAATCTAAAAATAACGGCATAGACCCACAAACGGTGATCGACTTATACGGCGCCGACACAGTGCGCCTGTTTATGATGTTCACCGCGCCACCAGAGCAAACTTTGGAATGGCAGGATTCTGCTGTAGAAGGTGCCAACCGTTTCCTGCGCCGTGTCTGGACTTTGGTCAACGACTTTAAACAAAAAGGTGCTGTGCCAGCGCTTGATCTGAATGCCCTGAACAGCGAACAAAAAACGCTGCGCCGTGAAATTCATAAAACCATCGCCAAAGTGACCGATGACGTGGGCCGTCGTTACACCTTTAACACCGCCGTTGCTGCCATTATGGAGCTGATGAACAGGTTGCAAAAAGCGGCCACTGATACCGCCTTAGACTTAGCAGTGCTGAACGAAGGTATTCAGGCGGTAGTGAAATTGTTAAACCCAATCACACCCCATTTATCCCAACATCTGTGGGCTGAACTTGGCCACAGCACCGAGCTTGAGCAAACACCATGGCCTGCGGTTGACCAGAGTGCCCTGGTTGAAGATGAAAAACTGGTGGTGGTGCAGATAAACGGTAAAGTACGCAGCAAAGTGACTGTTGCGATTGATGCCACTCAGGAACAAGTGATGGCACTGGCAACTGCCGAAGAGAACGTGAAGAAGTACCTTGAAGGGGTTGAAGTGCGTAAAGTGATTTACGTGCCAGGCAAGTTACTGAGTCTGGTGGTGGGCTAATGCTAAAGTTGTCACGCATCTGGCTCTGTCTGCTGCTGGGCGCTTTGCTACTGAGCGGTTGTGGTTTTCAGTTGCGTGGTGAACTGCCGCTGGCCAAGTATCCGTCGATTTACCTCGAAGGTGATCGCCACTCAGAGCTTTTGAGCAAACTGGCAGAGCAGCTCAAACGTAATAACGTCACGCTGCTGGCCGGTGCCGATAACAAAGCACCGCATATTCAGCTGTTGAGTGATGGCTTGCAACGCCGCACTTTGTCATTGTTTCCCAATGGTCAGGTGGCGGAATATGAGCTGATTTACACTGTTGAATATCAGTTGTTGCTGCCGGGTCAGGATGCCACGCCCTACAAAATTGAGTTATACCGTGATTATCAGGATGACCCGTCACGGGCTCTGGCCAAAGCGCGCGAGCTGGACTTATTGCTGGACGAACTGCGTACTCAGGCCGTGGCACGGATGATGCGCCAGTTGGGCCGGCTGTAAGCCATGCTGAAATTATTCAGCAACCAGCTACCGGCGCAACTGAAAAAAGGCCTGGCACCAGTTTATCTGGTGTTTGGTGAAGAACCGCTGCAAAAAATGGAAGCGCTCGATGATATTCGCGGCGCCGCCAAAGCAGCAGGTTTTGACGAAAGACAAAGTTTTATCAATGAAGCCCAGTTCGACTGGGCCGATTTTTTTAATGAAATAAACAGCATGTCGCTGTTTACCCCACGTCAGCTGCTTGAACTGGATTTAGGCACAGCCAAACTCACGCCGGCAGCTCAGGATCAGCTGAAAAAGCTGCCTGCTCTCTTGCACCCTGATTTGATATTGGTACTGCATGGTGCCAAAACCGCCACCGAATTTGCCAAACAAAGCTGGTTTAAAGCCCTGGCAGACATTGGCGTGCAAGTGCAGTTTTATGCGCTGGACGACTACCAGTTTATGCGCTGGCTCAAAGAGCGTGCTGCCAGCCTCGGTGTCAAACTGCAAACCGACGCGCTGCAACTGCTGCAACATCATGCTGCCG
Source organism: Rheinheimera sp. (assembly GCA_041919175.1). Taxonomy (GTDB): domain Bacteria; phylum Pseudomonadota; class Gammaproteobacteria; order Enterobacterales; family Alteromonadaceae; genus Pararheinheimera. The sequence continues at coordinate 3,552 of JAYRUI010000325.1, forward strand.
GTAACTTACTGGCCGCCAAACAAGAGCTGGAAAAACTGGCGTTAACCCAGCACGGCCAATGGCTGGACGCTGCCTTTTTACAACAGTATCTGGCGGACCAATCCCACTTTAGTGTGTTTCAGCTGATAGACGCCGTATTGGCCGGTCAGGGTGAAGAAGCATTACACCGGCTGGACCGGCTGCTGGCGCAAGACAATGAACCTGTGATCATCGGTTGGCAACTGCAAAAAGAAGCCATGTTGTTGTTGCAGTTAAAAACGCTGGAACAACAGGGTGTTGTGCCACAAGACTATTTTAAAAAATTCAGTATCTGGCCCAAACGCCAGTCGTTGTATCAACAGGCATTGTTGCGGCTTTCCAATAACTGGTTACAACATCTGCTGCAGGAGCTGGCCTGTTTTGACCGTGGTCTAAAATCCGGCCGCTTGCCCCACCCCGAAGTGGCGCTCGCTCATCTGGTCACTTTGTTTATAAACCCGGTGCCAAAGCTATTTTCGCTGCAACAGCAGCTGGCTGATTAATATGGCTTTGCTTGGTTTTTACGGTGGCACCTTCGACCCTATTCATCAGGGGCATTTGCAGCTGGCGCTTTTTGTGCAGCAGCATTGCCAACTGAAAGAGCTGCAGTTATTACCTTGTCATTTACCACCACACCGCGCTCACCCCGGTGTCAGCAGTGTGCACAGAGCAAAGATGGTGGAACTTGCCATCAGCCCTTATCCACAGCTAAAACTCAATACCCTGGAACTTGCCAAAAACAGCGCATCTTACACTGTTGAAACCCTGGAGCTGCTGCACCAGCATTACCCGGATGACGTGTTGTGTTTTGTCATTG
>JAYRUI010000326.1:0-926 GCA_041919175.1 Rheinheimera sp.
CAGAGCTGCAACACAAAGCGATGGAGCGCGCAACGCAGTTGCTGCTGGAGATTGTTGGTGGTGAAGCAGGTCCTGTGGTTGAAGCTAAGTCTGATGAACATCTGCCAAAACCGGCAAAAATCAGCCTGACCAGAACAAAACTAGACCGCATTCTGGGTATTTCAATTGCCACAGAGACAGTGACAGAAATTTTCCAGCGCCTTGGTTTTGCTGTTGTTTTTGAAAACGACAGCTGGCAGGTGACAGTGCCTACTTACCGTTTTGATATCAGCATTGCGGAAGACTTAATTGAAGAAGTGGCGCGGGTTTATGGTTACAACAATATTCCGAATGTTGCGCCTCAAGCCAGCTTAAAAATGCGCGACCACTCTGAAGCAGAAATTTCAGTACATAGCTTAAAAGATGTGCTGGTGGTGCGTGGTTATCAGGAAGCCATTACTTACAGTTTTGTTGACCCTAAAGTGCAACAGGCGTTATTCCCAGGTGTTGAAGCTTTAGTGCTGCCAAACCCGATTTCTGCCGATATGTCGGCGATGCGGTTAAATCTGTGGCCAGGTTTATTGCAGGCTGTGCAATACAACCAGAATCGTCAGCAAAACCGCATTCGTTTGTTCGAATTTGGCCTGAAATTTATCCCTGATGCCAATGCTGAAGGCGGTGTGCGTCAGGTGCCGGTGATTGGTGGTGTGATTGTTGGCAGTTTTGGCAATGAGCACTGGACTATGGCTGAGCGTGCTGTTGATTTTTACGATCTCAAAGGTGACGTAGAAGCGTTAATCGCCATGACATCGGCAAGCGCTGAGTTCAGCTTTGCCAAAGGTGAACACAGCGCCTTGCATCCGGGCCAGACTGCCATTATTAACCGAAATGGTCAGCCAGCTGGTTTTATAGGTGCTTTACATCCGGAAGCGGAACGTAAACTCGGC
>JAYRUI010000326.1:936-4369 GCA_041919175.1 Rheinheimera sp.
AAAGCCTTCTTGTTTGAACTGGAACTTGCAGCTTTTGGTTCAAAACACATTGTTTTAGCTCAGGAAGTGTCAAAATATCCGGCAAATCGCCGCGATTTGGCAATAGTTGTGAAATCTGATGTGCGTTTTTCAGATATCCTTGCTACTATTAGAAAAGTTGGCGGAAATCAACTAGTTGACCTAAAGTTGTTTGATGTGTATACAGGTCAGGGCATTGCAGAGGGCATGAAGTCTCTGGCAATAGCTTTGACTATGCAGGACAAGGCACGCACGCTGGAAGATAAAGACATCCAACAGGTAGTTTCTTCGGTAGTGCAAGCACTTAGTGATGAGTTCAACGCAACGTTGAGGGATTGAGAATGGCGCTTACCAAAGCCGATTTAGCAGAACGTTTATTTACCAAATTTGGCATCAGCAAACGCGATGCCAAAATGATAGTCGAAGCTTTTTTTGAAGAAATCCGAGTGGCTTTGGAAGCTGGCGACCAGGTGAAGCTGTCGGGGTTTGGTAATTTTGACCTGCGTGTCAAAAATCAGCGCCCTGGCCGCAACCCAAAAACCGGTGAAGATATTCCAATTTCCGCCCGTTGTGTGGTGACTTTCCGCCCAGGCCAGAAGTTAAAAAGCCGGGTTGAAGTAGGCACAGCTAAGAAATAATCCTTGTTGATGGCCGTTAACACATAAATAACGGCTTCACTGCGAAAAAAGGAGCAAACCTTCGGGATGCTCCTTTTTTATTGGGATTTTTGCTGACTGTTGCCCACGAATGGTGTCGTGTTGGTCTTCTGTTTTATGCTCACAGCAATGCACTTTGGTGCCCTAGCTTTTCCAATGCTTTTTGCCATAAATTTAAAATTACACTGATCCAATTAGGCAGTTAAACTGTAAAGCATTGTATCCGCGACAGTAATTCAGAAATAACCATGACAATTCAAATTGGCATCAGCGCTTGTGTAATAGGCGAAAAAGTCCGTTATGACGGCGGTCATAAGAACTCGGCTTTTTGCAGTGATATTTTGCATAACTTTGTCAGTTATGTGCCCGTCTGTCCCGAGTTGGCTATTGGCATGGGAACGCCCCGGCCGGCCATCCGTTTGATGCAAAGCAGAGCAGGCGAGATAAGGCTGGTCAATAACAAAGACAGCAGTATTGATTTTACCGACAAAATGTTGGCTTTTACTGAAGCCAAACTGCCATCTTTACAACAGCTGTCAGGCTATATTGTCTGCGCTAAGTCACCCAGCTGTGGTATGGAGCGCGTGCGTCTGGTTAATGAAAAAGGTGAGTTACAAGGCAAAATTGCCACCGGCCTTTTTACCCGGCAGTTAATGCAAAAATACCCATGGCTACCGGTTGAGGAAGACGGCCGTTTATTGGATGCGGAGCTTAGGGAAAACTTCATCACCCGCGTTTATGCCATTCATGCCTGGCAACAGCAGATGAAAGATGGTTTCAGCATAGGCAAGTTGGTGTCGTTTCATAGCCAATTTAAGTTTTTGATCATGGCACATCACCCCACCGCTTATCGCGAGCTTGGTCGTTTAGTTGCTAATGCAAAGTTGTTTGCGCCTGATGAACTTGCAGAGCGTTATCTGCTTGATTTCAGCAGAGCATTAAAACAACAAGCCACCCGTAAACAACAAGCCAATGTACTGATGCACCTGCAGGGCTTTTTTAAACAAATGCTGTCGCCGGATGCCAAGCAGGAATTACTCCAGCTTATTCATCAATACCGGCTGGGTCATGCACCTTTGTTGGCACCTTTAACTTTATTAAAACACCATCTGCGTCAGCACCCACAAGCTTATGTGGCGGCGCAGCGTTATCTGCAGCCGTTCCCGGCTGAACTTGGTTTGCGAGCGTAACGTTATGGCCGGCTTTTCTATTGTATGGTTACGTAACGACTTGCGCTGTTACGACAATGCCGCTTTGCATGCTGCGCTCGGCTTGGGTTTGCCTGTAGTCGTTGTGTTTATTGCCACGCCAAAAAGCTGGTCGCAACATCAGATGGCGCCCATCAAACAAGATTTGCTGCGCCGTCGTGTGCAGGCCATGCAGCATGAGCTTGTTTTGCTTGGAGGCCAGTTACTTGCGCTGGAAGGCGACAGTTATCAGCAGTGTGCCGCTCAGCTTGCCGCTTTGGCCACACAAGGCGCTCAGGCGTTATTTGCCCAGACTGAATATGAAGTGCGGGAGCAACAACGGGACGCTGCGGTTACTGCTGCGCTGGCAGAACTGGGTGTGCCTTGCCATTTTATCGACAACCAATGCCGTTTTGCGCCTGGTACCGTGCTGAGTAAAACCGGTGATGTGTATAAGGTGTTTACACCCTTTAAAAAGACCTGGTTACAAAAGCTGCAAAGCGCAGGTTGTTATTGTTTGCCCAAACCAAAACAACTGACCACGGTGCCGTTACAACTGCCCGATGGCGTGATGCCAATGCTTGATGGGGACAACAGCTCTGCTGCTTATCCGGTGTCGGAGCAGCAGGTGCTGGAGATGTTGCGTGCTTTTTGTCGCGAAAGGGTGCAGGACTATCAGCAACAACGTGATTTTCCGGCCAAACCCGGCACTTCAGGTTTGTCGGCCTATTTGGCAATAGGGGTGATATCGGCGCAACAGGCCATCGCAAGGCTGCAGCTAGAGTCCGGTGACCAGTGTTACCAGGAGGGCTCTGGTGCCGCAGTCTGGCTCAGTGAACTGATTTGGCGCGAGTTTTACAAACATATTCTGGTGGCTTATCCAAAGCTGATTAAACACCAGCCATTTCAGCAGGACACTGCCGCTATTGTGTGGGGCAATAACCCAAAATGGTTTGATGCCTGGTGTGAAGGCAAAACCGGTTACCCTATTGTTGACGCCGCGATGCGCCAGCTCAATCAAACCGGTTGGATGCACAACAGGTTGCGGATGATAGTGGCCAGTTTTCTGGTGAAGGATTTACAAATCGACTGGCGCTGGGGCGAGGCTTATTTTATGTCGAAGCTGATTGACGGCGATTTTGCTGCCAATAACGGTGGTTGGCAGTGGGCTGCTTCAACAGGCACTGACGCTGCGCCTTATTTCCGCATTTTTAACCCGGTGACCCAAAGCGAAAGATTTGATCCCAACGGCGATTTTATCCGTTTATTTGTGCCGGAGCTCGCAGCCTTAAGTAATAAGCAGATCCACTGGCCACATCCTTTACCGATGTCGGTACAGTACGTGAAGCCGATAGTGGACCACGCCAAAGCCAGGCTCAGAACTCTTGAGATGTTTAATGCGGTAAAAAAACCAGGCGGAGCAATTGCAAGTGACTGAAAATACGGAAAAGACAGTGGAATGATGCAAAGTTCAGCAGCATTACAGCAGTTCGTCGATTTTTACAATGGTTTGTCGGCCAACAACCTCACAAGTCTTGCCACTATCTACCATCCGGATGTGCAGTTTATCGA
>JAYRUI010000327.1:0-4363 GCA_041919175.1 Rheinheimera sp.
CCCAACACTGGCGAAGCAGCAGCCGCAACTGGTGCAAAAAGTGTGGCAACAAATTCCACAGGCCCGGCAAATGTCATCAACCCAAGCCCCCTGCAACCCTTTTTAAGCGCCATTTCACCAGATCCTAAGCCATCACATCACGACGCTAAAGCGACCTGTGCCCGCCCGCGTTGTTGCTATTAGCCTGCCGGTAACAACTGTTTTAGCAACTGGCAATCAGCCACTTGTTGCATCGCATACTGGCGGCAACTGCTGGCAAGTTCAGCCTGATGTGCACTCAGCGCCTGCGCCATATTGTCTTCAAAACGGCAACTACGTCTGTCACTGCGGCTATGGGCTTGTGCCAGTGCCACTGCACAGGCTTGTGCATACTGGCGCATCGCCAGGGCCGGGTTGGTGGGGTGCAGGCAAATATCTTCGGGATCTAAATCCACATTGGCATGATGCAAAGAACGCAGCAGATAGTGGCCGCCGTCAAATAAATGGTCATCCAGAATTAAATCCGGTCTGCGCTGCATCAGGCGCTGGCAATCCACCGTCAGATGGGCGTCATTCAGTGCATTCACCGGGCTTAAATCAGCAAAAAAAGCCAGCGGTGCCGAGCGGCGTTGTTGCTTGGCTTCCACCACATAATAAAGCGCAAAATCGGCTTCAGTGGTCGGCAACTTAGGGCCCACCAGCAAATAATAACGTTGCAGATTTAGCGAGCCGGTGCCTGCGCCCTGGCGCATGACAATATCAATAATGTCGTCGTCGACATAAGGGCGGAAATTCTGCAGCACCTGCTGATACGCCTGTGCGTCCAGCCGGGTGAATTTGCTGGCATCGTTTTTAAATTGCAGCGGTCTGGCCGTTAAATCGACCGTTTTTGCCAGCGTGCTTTTTGTTAAAAACTGCTCACCGGCGGCCGACCTTTTAATGGCTTTTTTCAAAAAAGGTTTTAATAAATGGGTTTTCGGAAAATCGTCCTGTGCATTGAATCTGCGCTCCGGATCGGCGCTGATGCGCTGCATTTCTTTGTGATATTGCTGGAAAAACGCCAGCATGGCTTTGTCGGCGTCTTTTTCAGTAGCCACTTTTAAGGTACTGAAATCTATCGGGTTGTCTCCATGATACTGACCAGAAGCTAAACCACGGCAATAATCAGCAGCCAATAACAAACTCACCGCAAAACGGCTTAAATCCCAGACGGCGTGCCCTACACAAGCATCATCAAAATCATTGGGGCCAAAAATAACGCGCTCACCACTGCTGCCTTCTTCGGTAAAAAAACCAAAATTCGCCAGATGGCAATCGCCCATCACCCGCACTAAAGGCAGATCTGTCAGCGCTTTGGGCAGCTTTAACAACCCTTGTTGCATATCTGCATAAAACAACCCTGAACTGCCACGCAAAAAGCGAAACGGGCTTTGGGTCATTTTCTGATGTTTAACCAAAGGCGAAGTAGCCGGGTCTACGCCATCAGTGCGGATAAATTCCTGCTGTAACTGGCTTTTACGCAGGTTTTCTTCAACAAGAGCACTCATTTGGGTTGTCCTTAACAAATTAAAAATGGGAACACGGCCTAGCGTAGCAGCCGGCTTTAAACAGCCGCCGGGTTTGCGGCACTGCCGGTTAGGCAAAACGGGCTGCAAACAGCGTAAAAAACTACAAAAACCGGATGCTAACGTAACTTTGGGCAAAACTCAGCATCAGCAGACATTTTTCGCATAAATTATTGTAAGCAGTTGTCGCAATAAGAAATCTGTCTTACCGCCATAGCCGCTAAAGGCATAAACGATAACCCACCCCGGCTTCAGTGGTGAGATAACGGGGGGTGGCCGGATTGTCTTCCAGCTTTTGCCGCAGCTGCGCCATATGCACCCGCACATATTCTGGCCTGCCCTGATACTCTTCTCCCCACACCTGCTGCAAAATCTGGTTATGGGTTTGCACCACGCCGGCATGGCGCATCAGACACGACAACAGTTCATATTCGGTTTTGGTCAGATGTACCAGCTCGCCATTTTTTTTGACTTGCCGGGTTAGTGGATCTAATAAAACGCTACCAAACTGCCACTGCCTTACTGTGCCCTGCATCTGGCGCAAGGCGCTACGCATCCGCGCCAACAGCTCACCGGCGCTAAAAGGTTTAGTGACATAATCATTGGCGCCTAAATCCAGCGCCTGCACTTTGTCCTGCTCTTTGCCACGGGCAGAAATCACAATCACCGGAATAGCCGACCACAACCGCAGCTGCGTTAAGACCTGCAAACCATCGAGATCCGGCAACCCTAAATCCAGCAACAACAACGCATAATCACCTTGCGCCAATGCAGCCAAACCAGTGTGCGCGTCGCCACAAAGCTCCACGCCGTAGCCCTGGCTCGACAATAAAGTAGCCAAAAAACTCTGCAAACCGGCGTCGTCTTCCAGTATCAATACTTTTTGTGTTGTGCTCATAACGGCCACTCCAGCACGGCAATAGCTTCAGTGGCCGAAGCTGACGACGGCTTGAGCTGCAACATAAAACGGCCGTCATGCAAAGCAGCCACAGTTTCGCAAATACGCATCCCCAGGCCATGACCGGCGTCAGCCACTGTCGTTGTGGCAGGCTGATGTGGTGGCAAGGCATTTGTAAGCGTCAGACGCTGCCAGCCATCGGCACTTTTTATCTGTAGCACCATAGGCGCTGCGCCATATTTCAGCGCGTTTTCCAATAAATTGGCCAAAGCAATTTCCAGTAAATCGGCATCCCCGCTTAAGGCGATGGCTGACGGGCACTGCAACACAGCAGCAAGTTCAGCACTGAAGTCACTACGTCTGGCAATAGCACCGGCAATCAAATCATCTGAACTAAAGTGGCTGCGCTTCAGTTTTACATCCGCCAGCTGTGCTTTGGACAGTTCCAGCACTTTTTCAAAATGCTGGTGCAACAGTTTGCTGTGGCGGTAAATATTCAGCGCCTGCTGCTGACGTTGCTCGTCTGTCAGGGCAAGTTCAGTGTCAGCCAGCATGCTGGAAGCCCCCATAATAGTGGCCAGCGGCGTGCGTAAATCGTGGGATAAAGAGCGCAACAACATAGCGCGTTGTTGCTCCGACTCCACCTGTAACAGGTTTTTATTGGCCTGCTGTTGCAGCTCCAGCGCAGCATAACTCTGGTTTAATAACGACTGTGCTGCATGCACCAGGGTATGGTTCGGCACGAACAAAGGCTCGGGCAACAACAACCAGCCGACGGCGGCATTTTTCCCCAGTGGCAGCTGTAACACGCCTTCTTCTGCCTGGGGTTTGACGGCCGTTGCCAGCACTTTGACGTCAGCGCGCAAGCGGCGGGACAATAACTTTTCTGCAAAAGCACATTGGCTTTGCCAGTCACTCCGGCCTGCTAAACCTTTGGACAACATATACATAGCCCGCAGCTGTGACATCAGATTCCGGCTTTTTTGCAGTTGCCTGTTAATACGGCCGGATAAATAACTGATAAAAATACCTAAGCTGGCCATCACCACAAAACTAATGAGGTTGCGGGTGTCGTGTACATCCAGGGTGTAATAAGGCGGCACAAAACACCAGTTCAGCGCCAGCACCGACACCAGCGTGGTGGCAATGGCCAGTGTTTTGCCATAACGCTGTGCCATCCAGCTGATCCACACCAGTTGCAGCATGGCCATATCGGTGGAGCTGATTTGTTCACGCAACGGGATCAGCATGGCGGTAAATAACACCGGCAATAGGGTTGCACTGAACCAGCCACGCCAGCTGTTGCCGCTGAACAACCACAATGAACGCATCTTAATAACGCCAGTAAGAAGGGGTAAATAAAATCAACAAAGTTAAAATCTCCAGCCGCCCCATCAACATCCCTAAACTTAACCACCATTTGGCACCATCGGGCAACGAAGAAAAATTACCGGCAGGCCCGATAATATTACCAAGGCCGGGGCCCACGTTGGCCACTGCAGTAGCAGCACCGGTAACTGCTGTCACTAAATCCAGCTGATAAAACGACAAGGCCATGGCAATAAAAGCAATAGTGGCAAAATAAATAAAACAAAATGCCAGCACAGTACCCAGTAGCTGGTCATCGACTTTTTTACCACCGTATTTCTGGATCCACACTGCTTTTGGGTGGATCAGCATTTTCATTTGTTTCAACAGCAGCATAGCCGCCAGCTGAATACGGAAGATTTTTAAACCACCCGAAGTGGAACCCGAGCAGGCACCGGCAAAGGTTAGATAAAAAAACACCATCACTGCCATATTGCCCCACAGCGTATAGTCTTCCGAGGCATAACCGCAAGTGGTGATAATAGACACCACATTAAACAAACTATGGGTTAATGCATCAAACCAATCCCGGTTTTGTTGTTGCACCTGATAC
>JAYRUI010000328.1:0-4357 GCA_041919175.1 Rheinheimera sp.
TTAAACCCGGATTGTTCTGTGATGCCGGTGATTTTATTCCTGAACGACCATAAAGCTGAAACCATTGAAAAAGTTGTGGCAGAAGCAAAACGTGTCGGCGCTGAGCTTGGCACAGATACCACCAAATTTATGCTGGCATCTGGCCCTGTGGGTGTAATGGCGGCTACCAATGAAGCTGTGGCTGCTGCTCAGGATCCAATGACCTGGTATGTCTATGGCGCTGTAATTTTGCTTTGTTTACTGAGTTTCCGCTCATTGCGGGCAACTCTGGCTGTGATTATTCCGCTTTATGTGGTGACGATGCTGGCAACAGCATTAATGACGGTGCTGGAGATTGGTCTGACAGTGTCTACCTTGCCGGTCATCGCACTGGGTGTAGGTATAGGTGTGGATTACGGTATTTATATCCTCACCAATATGACCCAGCCGTTGCGTCAGGGTGTACCACTACGTCAGGCTTATTTTGATGCATTAAAGTCAACCGGTAGTGCAGTGCTCTTTACTGCGGTCACTTTGGCCATCGGTGTCAGTACCTGGGTATTCTCAGCACTGAAGTTCCAGGTCGACATGGGCATATTGCTGACCTTTATGTTTATCGTGAATATGTTGGGTGCTGTTTTTGTATTACCTGCGTTGGCCGCCTTCTTCTGGCCAAAAAATCGCTGACAAACAGCAATTGCGGATGGCTATATGTTTTGCCGTCCGCAGTTATTTCACCGCATCTTTATGCATAAAAACTAATAAAAATGGCCTGCGGGCCATTTTCTTATTTAATAAGGCTGAATATCCTGTCAAATAAGCTCTCCCGCTCTGGTACAACCAGTTGGAAAGCGGGAAATAAAGCTCGAAAAGCTTAGGAATAGGCAATAAACTTCGCACCTGACACGCTCTGTATGTAATGCACAATCCTGCTTTCCCTACGCAGAGATTAAAACAAGGATACAAAAATGGCACTGATAGACGGTCAACCATCTGTACTTCTACAAAACGTTAGTAAACTCATCCGCCAAAAAGTCAAAGATCAGGTCGAACTGGTCGAGAAATTTGCTTTCACTCTCTATGGCAACGTTGCCAACGAAGATATGTTTGGTCGCAATGACAGCGACTTATATGGTGCGGCTTTAAGCCTGTGGCAGACTTTTAACACCCATGTTGATGATGCGGCCAAAATCCGGGTATTTAACCCGGAAATTGCCCGTCACGGCTGGGAATCAAAACACACTATTGTGGAGATAGTGGTCAAAGACATGCCGTTTTTGGTTGATTCAGTGCGCATCGCGCTGAACCGCCACAACATCACCGCGCATTTACTGCTGCATTACCCGCTGCAGACCTTCCGTGATGACAAAGGCAATATCACTGAATTTAACAAGCTCGGCACCAAAGCCAACCCATCTACCCAACAAACGGTGTTTCATATTGAAATTGACCGGATGACGGACAAAGTGGCGATGGACAATCTGGTCACTGAACTTGATTCTGTGATGCAGGATGTGTCGCTGGCCGTCAGCGACTGGCAACCAACCCGCGCCAAGCTGGAGCAGGTGATTAAAGAGCTGCCGCAGCACTGTGGTAAAGCCAGCAAAGAACAGCTGGCACAGGCAACAGAGTTTTTAAACTGGCTGGCGAAAGACAACTTCACTTTGCTGGGTTACCGCCAGTACAGCATAGTGCCGGTGCAGGGCGATTACCGGATTGCCGGTCAGGCCGATACTGCGCTTGGTTTAATGCGCCGTTCTGTGTCGCGCGATTTAATGCTGTCCGATTTACCTGATGTAGCCCGTAAACAAGCGCTCAGCACAGATTTGCTGATCCTGACCAAAACCAACAATAAATCCCGTGTCCATCGCCCGGCTTATATTGATTACATTGGTATCAAACGATTTGACGCTAACGGCAATGTGGTCGGTGAAGACCGTTTTATCGGTTTATATTCATCGTCTTTGTATAACAACAGCGCCGGCGACATTCCGCTGTTAAAAAACAAGCTGGCCAATGTGATGGCCCGTTCTGGTTTTGCAGTGGGTACCCACGCTTACAAAGCGTTGCTGAATATCCTGGAAACTTATCCACGCGATGAGCTGATCCAGGCCGACAGCGATGAATTACTGGAAATTGCCACTGGTGTACTGCAGATGCAGGAACGCGATATGACCAGGCTCTTTATGCGTAAAGACGCCTTTGGCCGTTTCGTTTCTGCCATGGTGTATGTACCGCGCGAGCGCTACAACACGCAGCTGCGTAAAGAAACCCAGCAAATTCTGCAACAGTTTTTAGGCAGTACCGAGCCGGTGGAATTTACCACCTATTTCTCTGAATCCGTGTTGGCCCGGACGCATTATTTTATTCGGATCAACGACAGTAATATCGAGTTCAATGTGAAAGACATCGAAAACAATTTGATTGAAGCGGCCCGTACCTGGGAAGATAAACTGGAAACAGCCCTGATTGGCCGTTTTGGTGAGCTGAGTGGCCGTGAGCTCAGCCGCAAGTATGTCAACGCCTTCCCGCGTGCTTATAAAGAAGAAATGCTGCCAAATGATGCGCTGGTTGACATCGCCAAGCTGGAAGCTTTAACCGAAGACAATACGCTGGAAATGCTGTTCTACCGGCCACAGGAAGAAAGTGCTGAATCCAAAGCTGTACGGCTGAACCTGTTCCACAAAGATCATCCAATTCATTTATCAGACGTATTGCCGATGCTGGAAAACTTCGGTCTGCGCGTAATTGGTGAAACCCCTTATGCCGTGCGTTGCCCTGAAGGTTCTGTCAGCTGGATCTTAAACTTCAGCATGGAATTAAACGGCAAAGTGCCTCTGGATTTTGAAGTGGCGCAGCAGCTGTTCCAGGAATCTTTTGCCAAAGTATGGAAAGGCGATTTGGAAGATGATGGTTTTAACCGTTTAATTCTGGGCGCTGGTTTAACAGGCCGTGAAGCGTCGTTATTACGCGCTTTTGCTAAATATAAACGTCAGATTGGCGGCACTTTCAGCCAGGCTTATGTTGAATCCACTTTTGGCCGTTATCCGTTATTGGCCAATCTGCTGGTGAAACTCTTTAACGCGAAGTTCGCGTTAGATACCGCAAGCGCAGCAGAAGCTGAAAAACTGAACACCGAAATTCTGGCGCAGCTGGAAAACGTGGCAAACCTGGACGACGACCGCATTATCCGTCGTTTCCTGGCCATTATTCAGGCCATTGTGCGCACCAACTACTTCCAGAAAGCAGCTGACGGCACAGATAAACCTTATATCTCCTTTAAAGTACGTCCGGCCATGATCCCGGATATGCCATTGCCACTGCCATTCTTCGAAATTTTTGTGTATTCACCGAAGGTGGAAGGTGTGCACTTACGTTTTGGTAAGGTTGCACGGGGTGGTTTACGCTGGTCTGACCGTCGTGAAGACTTCCGCACTGAAGTCCTGGGCCTGGTGAAAGCACAACAAGTGAAAAACACTGTGATTGTGCCTGTAGGCGCCAAAGGTGGTTTTGTTTGTAAAAAACTGCCTGAAACCGGTGGCCGTGAAGCCTGGTTAAACGAAGGTAAAGCCTGTTACCGCACCTTTATCCGCGGTTTACTGGATGTGACAGACAATATTCTGCAAGGCCAGATTGTGCCGCCAAAACAAGTGGTGCGCCTGGATGAAGACGATCCGTACCTGGTGGTGGCGGCCGATAAAGGCACTGCAACTTTCTCTGATATTGCCAATAGTATTTCACTGGAATATAACCACTGGTTAGGTGACGCTTTTGCATCGGGCGGCTCTAACGGTTACGACCACAAAGGCATGGGTATCACTGCCCGCGGTGGTTGGGAATCAGTGAAACGCCACTTCCGTGAAGTGGGCATTGACTGTCAGACCACAGATTTTACCGTGGTTGGTATCGGTGATATGGCCGGTGACGTGTTTGGTAACGGTATGTTGTTATCTGAACATATCCGCCTGCAGGTTGCTTTTAACCATATGCACATTTTTGTGGATCCAAATCCGGTGGCAGCAACATCTTTTGCTGAACGTCAGCGTCTGTTTAATCTACCGACTTCAACCTGGGATGATTACAACAAAGAGCTGATTTCTGAAGGTGGTGGTATTTTCCTGCGCAGCGCCAAGGCCATTAAACTGAGCCCGCAAATGCAGGCGATGCTGGGCACTGACAAAACTTCATTAACGCCAAATGAGCTTATCCGCGCTTCATTAATGATGGAAGTGGACCTGATTTGGAACGGTGGTATCGGTACTTATGTGAAAGCATCGGATGAAAGCCATGCTGAAGTAGGCGACCGTGCTTCTGAACCACTGCGGGTGAACGGTAAAGAAGTGAAAGCCAAAATCATCGGTGAAGGTGGTAACTTAGG
>JAYRUI010000329.1:0-4354 GCA_041919175.1 Rheinheimera sp.
ACAGGTGAATGAGCAGCAAGATTATCCACTGCATGGGAAAAGTGATTATCTGCAAAAGTTGTTATAAAACAGCGCTGAGTGATCTGACTGTTAGATTACAGCAAAAAAAGCCCCCGAAACCGGGGGCAAAGAGCGGATTCATCGTACGCTCAAGGGTGCTGGGAACATCAGCAAGAAACAACAATTGGAGCGCGGAATTACTCGTCACTATTCATAAAGCCCAGCAACTGCAACAAGCTGGTGAACAGGTTAAAGATCGATACAAACAAACTAACGGTGGCCATGATGTAGTTGGTTTCACCACCATGTACGATTTCGCTGGTTTGCCATAAAATCATGCCTGACATCAGCAGCACAAACATCGCTGAAACCGCCAGACTTAAAGCGGCAATTTCAAAAAACACCGCGCCTAAACCTGCCAGAAAAGCCACCAGAATACCGACGGTTAAAAAACTGCCCATAAAACTGAAGTTGGTTTTTTTCACCAGGGCATAAGCCGAAAGGGCAAAGAAAATAGTGGCGGTACCGGCCATGGCCAGCATCACAATTTCACTGCCATTTGGCATGGCCAGGTAGCGGTTGATAATAGGGCCAAGGGTGTAACCCATAAAACCTGTCAGGCCAAACACACCAACCAGTCCCATAGCGCTGTTGCGAAACTTTGTGGTGAAGAACAACAAACCAAAATAACCCACCAGCGTGATGATAAGGCCTGGGTGCGGTAAATTCAGGCTGCTGCTGATCCCTGCCATCACAGCACTGAATGCCAGTGTCATCGAAAGCAGGGTGTAGGTGTTGCGTAAAACTTTATTGGTATCAACGGCCAGAAGCTGACCGCTGTAACTTTGACGATGCAGTGTGTCCATAGTCATGCCCTCAGGTTGCAGATTAAACACCGTCATTTCCATACTCAGAAATGGTTTGGTGCACAATTGCTGACAGTTATACCTTCTTGCTTTTGTAAGGTAAACTCGAATATAACTAACATAAAGTTCGTTAAAAACGAAGATGAAGGCATGACCCCCGTTAACTTTAATCAGCTGTATTATTTTTATCTGGTGGCGCGTGAGGGCAGTATTGCGAGGATCAGTGAACTTTTGCATATCACCCCGCAAACCATCAGTGGCCAAATCAGCGCGCTGGAACACAGTACCGGCAGTGCTTTATTTAACAGAACCGGTAAAAAGTGGTCGCTCACTGAAATGGGCCGGGTGACGTTTCGTTATGCGGAAGACATTTTTCAGCTCGGTGATGAGCTGCGTTCCGTGCTGAAACATCATACCGTCACGCAGTGGCAAACTTTTACGGTGGGTATTACTGACGTTTTACCCAAAGCTTTTATTTATGAACTGTTGAAGCCGGTTTTCTCATTGCCGCAGCAACTCCGGCTGATTTGCCGGGAAGGGGAGCAAAATGCATTGTTGGCCGAGTTGGCAGTGAATAAACTGGATTTGGTGCTGACCGATGAGCCGTTATCTCCCGGCAGCTCCATTAAAGCTTATAACCACGAAATTACTGAATCTGGTACCAGCTTCTTCGCCAGCACAAATCTGCTGAACAAATTGCCACAACAACAGTTTCCGGCCTGTTTACATCAGCAGCCGATGTTGTTGCAAAGTAAAAGGTCGATTATCCGGCAGCGGCTTGAAGCCTGGTTTGAACAGCAGGGCATAGCGCCACAAATAGTTGCTGAATTTGATGACAGCGCCATGATGAAAGCTTTTGGCCAGCAAGGGCTTGGTATTTTTTCTGCCCCGACTCAGATAGAACAGAAAATTTGCCAGCAATATGAAGTGCAGGTGGTAGGGCGCAGTGACGCTGTGCGGGAAGTGTTTTATGCCATTTCACCGGAGCGCAAACTAACGCACCCCGGTGTTTTGCAGCTGGTAAATGCTTTATCCTCAGCGCGAACGGCCTGAGCCTTGCCTGTGGCCAAAACGCCCCAGTTGTTGTTGGGTTTCGGCTGTGGCTTGCAGCAAAGTTTGGCCAGCGGTTTCAATGGCTGACATTTGCTGATAAGCGTCTGTGGTGCCTTGTTCAATCGCCGTCAGATGCTGGTGGGTTTGCTGATAACGTTTTTCCAGATCCAGCACTGAACTTGTGATATGCAGCACCCCTTGTTGCGCCTGATCCAGCTGTTGTTGCAGTGCAATAAAATCATCGCTGGTGCTGCTGATATCCTGTTGTGCGCCTTTGGCCTGTTCATTCAGCCGCTCGGTTTCGGTTTTGGTTTCGCGTACCAGCCGCTCCATGTCATTGAGGAACACCGAAATTTGGCGGGTGGCGTCATTTACTTTGGCGGCCAGGGTACGCACTTCGTCGGCCACCACGGCAAAACCGCGCCCAGCCTCACCGGCACGGGCAGCTTCAATAGCGGCATTGAGTGCTAATAAATTTGTTTGATCGGAGAAGTTCTCGACCATTTGCAGAATTTGTCGCACATTTTCCGAGTTTTGTTGCAAACCCTGCACAGTGTCGCCAAAGGTTTCCAGCAAACTGACAATACCACTGAGTTGTTTTGATAAAGTGCTCATACCCTGGCTGGCATTAGCAGCTTTTTGCACCGTGGTTTGCGCCACCTGATTCATCTGATCGCTGTTACTGACAATGCTGGCCAGATGATCCAGTACATGATCACTTTCACCACGGATTTTTTCGCTGCGCTGCTCAGTATCCTGCAAATGATGGCGGGTAGTTTTCACCGCTGAACTCACTTGTTCGTTGATCTGGTGGGTATGTTGCGCTTGTTGATGTAAACCCGTCAACAGCTGACCCAACTGGCTGACAAACTGATTGTATTCTTCAGATAAATTGCGGAATTCGTCATAGGTAAATGCCGGTAATCTGTGTTCCAGATCTGTGCCTTTACTATTGGCTTCGTGCAAAGCTTTGACCAGTGCCTGAACCGGCCGCACTATCAGGTACATCAGATAAAAGATGGTAAAAATAAATGCGCAGCTGCCGAGTACTAAAGTTGTCCACCAGACAGTGCCGGCATGGCCATCCGCAGGGTAGGCAAAATAAAGTGCCACCCAGAATATCACCATTAAAAAGCCGATATTTCCGGCAATCTTGCGGCTTAAACTATGGAAAAAGGTGCGTTCGATACTGGTATACAGGCTGGCAAACCACTCCATCAGGACATCCTCTGTAAATACAGTTAGTTGGCTTTAGAGCATACCATAGCAAAAAATAATCAAACTTGAGCTGTATCAGGGTTTTCATCAGCAATATTTGCGATAGAAAATGCTGTGTTGTGATCAGAAATTCAGCAGCGCTATTTTTGACATAAAAAAACCGCAGCAATTGCTGCGGTTTTTGCGATTGTTTGCTGGGAGTCAGTGACTTATCCTCAGCAGACAAAATTTGTGTTACAGACGTTCCAGCATGGCTGCGGTAAAGTCGGTGGTACCGTGTGTACCGCCTAAATCTCGGGTGGTGCGGTCGCCTGAGGCGATCACGTCTGTTAAGGCTGCCAGGATCTTTTTGGCTTTGTCCTGCATACCGAGGTATTCCAGCATCTGGATTGATGCCAGAATGACTGAACTTGGGTTGGCCAGGTTTTTACCGGCAATATCAGGGGCACTGCCGTGCACAGCTTCAAATACTGCACAGTCTTTGCCGATGTTGGCACCAGGTGCCATGCCTAAACCACCAACTAAACCGGCACATAAGTCAGATAAAATATCGCCAAACAGGTTGGTGGTTACAATGACGTCAAACTGTTGCGGGTTCATCACCAGCTGCATACAGGCGTTATCAACAATCATTTCAACAGCCTGAATATCCGGATAACGGGCGGCGACTTCACGCGCTGTTTTCAGGAATAAACCAGAAGTCGACTTCAGAATATTGGCTTTGTGCACAATAGTGACTTTTTTACGGTTTTCGCGACGCGCCAGCTCAAAAGCAAACTCAACAATACGCTCAGAACCTTCGCGGGTTACCACACTCATGGCTTCGGCCAGTTCACCTTCGTTTTTTACCACCTGGCCAGCGCCTGAATACATACCTTCAGTGTTTTCACGCACTGTGATGATGTCGATATTGTCGTAACGCGCTTTGGTGCCTTTAAACGAAATCACCGGACGCACGTTGGAATACAGGTTAAATTTTTTGCGTAAAGTAACGTTAATAGACGTAAAACCTTCGCCAACCGGGGTCGTCAGCGGGCCTTTTAACGTGATTTTATTGCGGGCAATAGCGTCCAGTGTCGCTTGTGGCAGCAGATCACCGGTTTTTTCCAGCGCTGTAAGACCAGCGTCAACAAATTCATAGTTGAAGTTACAGCCAGCTTTGTCCAGCACAGCCAGAGCAGCGTCAACAATACTTGGACCAATGCCATCGCCTTTGA
>JAYRUI010000330.1:0-4350 GCA_041919175.1 Rheinheimera sp.
CATAATCCTGTCGGCTTAATGCGCCTTTTGCTAATGCAAGATTATCCAGCACGCCGGCCATCAGCAACTGAATGACCTGATAAGGGGTTGCATCCGCTAACCGGGTTTTGGTTGCTTCTTTTTGATAAAACTTAATGCTCATGGTTATCCCCTGTCAGCTGTTATTTAGATTTTACAAAACCAGGTAAACTACCCAATTGTGATTGCAGATACATACCTGAACTCTGCATCTGGGCTATTAATGAATCCAGACTTGAATATTGCGCTCTTAACCGCACTTCCATTTGTGACATACGGTAATCATGTTTTTCCCGCTCGACTTCTAAATCTTTTAACGACAGATTGATGTTGTCAGTACGAAATTTAAATGAACCTTTGGAATCCAGATTTTTTTCCAGCAGGCTGTTGATATTTTTGGCAAAACCATCGGTTGATGAAAACAATTTGCCAAAATCAGCGTAGTTGTCGGTTAAAGCTTCGCTCATACTGCGTACCAAGCTGGATTTTTCCAGGGTGCCGTCTTTTTTCATGCCCAAGCCCACATCAAAAATCGTTTCAAATGGACCTGCGCCTGTAACAACCTGCTGTAAGCTGTTAGTTAACTGGGTTTTTAAACCGCGCATGGTGGAATCACCATATAAACCCGCCCCCACTTTGGTGTGATAATCAATGGTGCTAACAGCGTTGTTATAAGCCTTGATAAATTCATCCATCAGTTTTTCAACACCGGCTGTGTCATAAGACACATCAATACGGGCCTTTTCACCGACATCACCGACTTTTAACGCAGTGAAACTTAAATCCTGAATGGTGTTGCTGAATTTATTCGACGAGCTGGTGACTGTGACACCATCTACTTTGGCGATGGCATCTTTAGCCATATCAACCGCAGCAATCGTCATACCACCAGCGCCGCCACCAAAAGCAACTGTTGACACTGCGTCTAAATCGGCATTGTCGTTTTCGATGATCACGTCATTGCCGGCACCTGTCACATTGGAGGTAATCACCAATTTTGAGGTTGGTGTTGCACCACCGGTGTTGATGATGTTGGCGGTAATACCAAAATTGCTTTCTGAGCTGTTAATGGCATTACGGATGTCTTCTAAAGTAGCGCCTGCGGCAATATCCACCGCAAAATCTTTAGTTCCGGCTTTTAACGTTAAAGTGCCTGCCGTAGCATTTACCACATCAGTCGGTGCGGTAAAAGCAGCGTTAGACATAGCGCGGCTGCCTTGCGCCAGCTGCGTTACTTCAATATTAAAACTGCCGGTGGTGGATTTATCCGTAGTTGTTACTGAAATCAGGTCGCCTGACGTTGGCTGCCGGATGCTGGCGATACGTTTACTGAAATTATCCGGGTCTGCCAGCTTTTTCGTAATATCCTGCAGCGCAGATAAGCTGGATTTCACGGCACCCAAAGCAGATAACTCGACATTCAACCGGGTTTTGGTTGCTTCAAAACGTTTTATCTTGGGTTGATCTTCTGCATTGAGGGTAGAATTAATAATATCCTCTAATGGAAGACCAGAACCTACACCTGCTGAAGTAATACCTGCCATTTTATCTTCCTCTTGCGACCTAAATTTCAGTATTAAATAAAGCGCCGGACTTATTAAGTGTATCGACCATTTCGCTGAAAGCTTTAGCCACTTTATCTAAATCCCGTGAAGGAATTTCGCGAATCAGCTCTTTGCTTTCTTTATCAATCACTTTAATTATAGGTGGATCGTTTAAGTCATCAAACTCAAACACCAGGTTGGTATTGACCAGTGGAATAAACTGGTTCAGTGACTCTAACGACTCTCGGATCCGGTCATTGTCGACTATCTCTTCTGATTTTCCGTCTTTTTCAGCTTCTGCGCTTGTTTCATCCTGACTGGACGACAGTTTTGCATCAGCTTTACCTACTACCGGTAAGTCCTCGGTTTCATTAACGATTTTTGTTCTGTTACCAGAGAATAAATCAGGTAATTCTCTGTCCAGAGACAAGGTTGTATCGTAACCCATAATTGCCTCCTCAGTTAATCGTAATACCGCTATTCACCTTGTGGTGAGACAAAATCAAAATGGCCAGCTCACTGAGCTGGCCATTTTTCACGATTAGCCCAGTAATGACAAGGCGACTTGTGGCCGCTGGTTTGCCTGAGACAAAATCGAAGTACTGGCCTGTTGCAGGATTTGTGAACGGGTCAGGTTCGCGGTTTCTATTGCGAAGTCAGCATCCTGGATCCGGCTACGGGCGCCTGAAAGGTTTTCAGCAATGTTTGACTGGTTACGGATAGTAGACTGGAACCGGTTTTGTACCGCACCAAGTTCTGCCCGTTTTTTGTCAACTACAGCAATCAGTGCATCAGCACCAGCCAGCACCATTTGTGCGTTTGCCTGCGATGATACGCTGATTGATGAAGCAATGAAAACAGTTGCAAAAGTATCATTAGCAGCTGTAGTGCCCAGCGCGTTACTAATCTCGGCACTCATATCTGAAAGCGCTTCACCTGCGATTGCTGACGCTATGCTCGCAATACCAGATAAGGTAAAACCACCGTTCGCTGACAAGCTATTAGCAGTACCACCAACATCTTTCATTGAAAAGCCGATAGTTTGTGCTGCATCTGCACCCACCTGAAAGGCGGCTTTATAAGTACCATCCAGCAAATTCTGACCACCGAACGTGGTGTCTTTTGCCACACGGTTTACTTCTGCCATTAAGGAGCGGATTTCTTCCTGAATTGCAAGACGGTCTGTATCAGTGTTAGAACCGTTTGCGGCTTGAGACGCCAAAGTACGCACCCGTTGGAACATCGAAGTTACTTCGTCCATCGCGCCTTCAGCGGTTTGCGCTAAAGAGATACCGTCGTTGGCGTTACGGTTACCTTGGTTTAAACCCTGGATTTGCGATTCCAGACGGTCAGAAATTTGCAGACCTGCTGCGTCATCTGCTGCGCTGTTAATCCGCAGACCAGAAGATAAACGTTTGAATGAAGTATCCAGCGAGTTGCCTGAATTCATCATTTGGCGCTGTGCATTTAATGAGCTGATATTGCTGTTTACATATAAGGCCATGGTGGTATCTCCTGGTAGCTTAAACTGTTTAACAAACTGTTTTGTTTGTATTTTTGCCTGATACTTATTTATCGGACGCCAGGGAGGAAACTTTAGAAACTTTTGCAGATTTTTTGAAAAAGGTTGTTGGGCTTAAACTTTCATCATTCTGGCACATACTGTGCATACAATTTAACTGTGATGGTTTTTTGACTTGTCACAGATAAAAGCTATATAGCCTCCGCTTATTGCATTTATCAAATACCGGCGCTCTTAACGTTACCCCCAATGGTTAAGAGCGCCACTCCTTTATAGACTCTTGCACCAATCCCTTTCCGCATCATGACTGCTAATACAGCGCACTTTGCCGGATCCTGTTGCGGGTTCTAGAACATCATCTGCTGTTATATCGGCAGCAAAGCAGCATCACTGCATCTGATTTTTAAGCTCAGATGCAAAAAACTCCGGTATTCGCCTGCATCAGCAAAAAACACCGCGGCTTTGTTGCTGTGTTAATGCAGGAGCAGATCACAACAGGCAGAACGGAAAAACAAAAAACCAGTCGCTGACGACTGGTTTTTGCATTGGCATGGGACAGGTACTGGTCAGCTAGCGGATATAATCAAATAAACTGAGCTGGGTCACTTTGGTAAAAGTACTTTGCACTACCTGTAACTGGTATTCCTGTTTAGTCAGCTCGGTAATACCCTGCACCAAATCCAGCTCGTAAATATCAGCACGATATTCCACGTTGGCAATTTTTAAATCCTCCAGACTACCGCTAATACTGGTGATCAGATTCTGCCTGCCGCCAAGCGCAGATACTGCTTCGCCGACTTTTAATGAAGCACGGTCTAACTGCACTGTGGCATCAATCAACACTTCTTTTAACTGTTCCGGGTCGAGTTGATCACGCAGTACCGCATTGACGACGTCTGTCAGTGTATTAAGTACATTGCTTTTTGATGGCGGTTTTAAGCTGAAATCGATCTGGCCCGGGAAAGTACCGGTATTATCTATTTTTAAACCATTAAAATTAATCGATTCGCCGGGTAACACTGTGCCCCCCACTGGTGGTACTAAAGGCGCACCACTTTGCAAAGTCACCGCATATTGATCAGGCGCCGTGAAACTGACGCGGTAATCATTATTGGCAGCAGTCACACCGTCATATTTTTGATTATAAAAACCATCAAAAATCGACTGGCTAGCCACCTCTACTTTGGCTTGGGTTATACCACCACCGACAGAGATATTAATGGCTTTATTGCGCGCTTCAACAGTTTCAAAAATATTTTTACCGCT
>JAYRUI010000331.1:0-4314 GCA_041919175.1 Rheinheimera sp.
ATCTGGTGAAAATCAAAGCAGCTGACAACCCACGTTATTATCAAACAGCGGCCGGTGACAAAGAATACAGCTACAACAACGAAGTGATTAAAATTAAAGGCAAAGCCGACCATATTATGCTGATGAAAGAAACCCAGTGGGGGCCGTTAATGACGCCGCCTTTTGACAACTACGCCCTGCGCTGGGTGGCTTATGATGAGGCCGGTATTAACCTCAATTTGCTGGAACTGGAGCAAGCCAGTTCAGTACAACAAGCCATTGCATTAGCGCCCAAAGTGGGAATACCGGCGCAAAACCTGCTGGTTGCCGACAAAAGTGGCAATATTGGCTGGACCTTAATAGGTGCCCTGCCCAAACGCCAACTCGCAGATATGGATGTGCCACAAGACTGGAGCAACGGTAAAAACTATTGGGATGGTTATTTGGAGGCCAGTGCTTACCCCAAGCTTATTAATCCAACAGCACAGCGCCTCTGGACCGCCAACGCACGTACTGTCGGTGGTCAATCACTGCAACTGATAGGCGATGGTGGTTATGACCTTGGCGCCCGTGGCCAGCAGATCCGCGATGCTTTATTGGCCAAAGATCAACACGATGAAAAAAGCCTGCACCAAATTCAGCTGGACCACCGTGCGTTATTTTTGCAGCGCTGGAAACAGTTGTTGTTAGAAGTACTAAAAGATGATTTTGTGAAAGAACATCAGCTGGAACCCTACCTTGACCAGGTGAAAAACGGCGCCAAAGCCGCACACCCGGATGATGCCGGTTATCCGCTGGTCCGGGCATTTCGCGATGAAACACTGGAGCTGATGTTTGCACCTGTGGCTGCTTTGCTGGAAACACAACAACTCACGCTGAGCGATTTAAAACTAAGCCCGGAAACACCAGGCTGGGCTTTATTGCAGGCCAGACGAGCAGACACATTGCCGGCAGGTTTTGATAGCTGGTCAGTGCTACTGCAGCAAGCTGTGTTAAACAGCAAAAAGAAACTGCAGCAAAAACATCAGGTTGAAATGACTCAGCTAAACTGGGGCAGTCTCAACACTGTCGAACTGCAACATCCGCTCAGTAAAGCTTTGCCGTTTTTGTCGCCACTTTTTGATATGCCGGCCCAAGCCATGGCAGGTGACAGGCATATGCCCAGAGTACAAAGGCCGGAACATGGTCAGTCAGAACGGATGGTGGTGGCGCCAGGCCAGGAGCAACACGGCATTCTGACCATACCGGGTGGCCAGTCCGGTCATCCGTTATCAGAGTTTTACCGTGCTGATCACGCCTTCTGGGCCGGTGAAAAAGAACTTGGTTTTTTACCAGGCCAGGAAAAATACTTGTTGGAATTACAACCTCGCGGTTGACTTTAGCCATCCAGACTGATTATTGTAGGAGCCATGAAAACATTAAAGCTCGTAGCCCGCTTCTTTTTTAGCTTTACCACCCGACCTGGGAGGTAACTGGCTGCGCGCGTAATAAACAGTCAAAAACCTCCCAAACGGGAGGTTTTTTTTTAGATAAAGGAAAACCAAAATGCCAACATCAATGCCAGTAGAACTTGACCAAATCCGCACCGACATCAGCGATACAGACCAGCAGCTACTGGGTTTATTGGCCAAACGCCGTGCTTTGGCACTTTGTGTGGCCGACGCCAAACTGGCGCAAAATAAACCTATCCGCGATCAAAAACGCGAGCAGGAATTGTTGTTAAGCCTGATTGAAAAAGGCAAAAGCCTTGGGCTCGACGCTGGTTATGTCACCAAACTGTATCATGTAATTATTGAAGATTCGGTCTTACAACAACAAGCCAAAGTGCAGGGTCAGCTGAACGGCGACAACGGCCCGGTGTGCCGGGTGGCGTTTCTCGGTCGTCAGGGTTCTTATAGTTATTGGGCGACACAAAAATACTTCACCCGCCGCGCTGAAAAGCTGATTGAAATTGGCTGTGACAGTTTTAACGAAATCGTACAAGCGGTGGAAACCGGCCACGCCGATTATGCGGTGTTACCTATTGAAAACACCTCAAGCGGCAGTATTAATGAAGTGTTTGATTTATTACAGCACACCCGACTGTCTATCGTCGGTGAACTAACCCACCCGATTAAACATTGCCTGCTCGGTTTACCCGGCACTGACTTAAGCAAAATCAAACAAATTTGCGCCCACCCACAGGTGATAGCGCAGTGCAGTAACTATCTGCAAACCTTAACGCATGTGAAGATTGAATATTGTGAAGCCTCCAGCGACGCTTTTAACAGAGTACGCGAAGCCAACGATTTATCTGTAGTGGCCATTGGTGGTGAAGAAGGCGGTCAGTTGTATGGCCTGGAAGTGCTTGGTCGCGATCTTGCCAATCAAAAAGATAACGTCAGCCGTTTTATTGTGGTAGCGCGTAAAGCCATTGCCGTTGCCAAAGCCATTCCGGCCAAAACCACTTTTATTATGTATACAGGCCAGCAGCCAGGTGCCTTGGTCGATGCCTTGATGGTGTTAAAAACTCATGGTATCAGCATGGGCAAACTGGAATCGCGGCCTATTCCGGGCAACCCTTGGGAAGAAATGTTTTATGTGGATGTGCTGGCCAATCTGGAAGACTACGCCATGAAACGGGCGCTGGATGAACTCAACCGCATCACCCGTTTTGTCAAAGTGCTGGGCTGTTATCCAAGTGAAGATGTCAGCCCCACTCAGGTGCAGAGTTAATTAAAGGCTGCTTAACAGCTGTAGCAGCAAATCAGGGGCAGGCCAGTCAGCGCCCGCCCCTGTTTTTTATAACTGAATTTTTTGCCCCATTTCCGCAATCTCTACCTTCATACCCCGTTGTTGCAGTTTTTCCTGTAACACCAGCTGCGCCTGGGGTTCACCATGCACCAGATAAAACTGCGGTTCACCGCCAATGGCTTTGGCCCAACTGATTAGCTGTGACTGACCGGCATGGGCAGAAAAACCGCCGATGGTATGGACAGTGGCTTTAACGACTAAAGGTTGCCCCATCACTTTGACCCTGGTTTCACCATCTACCAGCTTGCGGCCCAAAGTGCCTTTCGCCTGAAAACCCACAAAAATAATGTGGTTGGCGTTTTTCCACAGATTATGTTTTAAGTGGTGGGCAATACGGCCACCATTACACATGCCGGAGCCGGCAATAATAATGGCACCCTGGGTCACACGGTTCAGCGCCATCGACTGCTCGACTTTTTCGGTTAAATGCAAAATCGGTAAAAAACTCTGTAAATCACGGGCACCGTATTTTTTAAATACCTGCGTGTCCTTCTTATCAAATTCGTCAATCATCTCATTGTAAATACGGGTAATTTCAATCGCCATCGGGCTATCGAGCACCACCATTTTTTGTCTGAGCCTGCCCTGATGGTACAAAACGCCAAGGTAATACAAAATTTCCTGCGAACGCCCCAAAGCAAAAGCCGGAATAAACACATTGCCGCCCGCTTTATCGGCCTCTGCCAGCGCATTGGCAAATTCTTCCAGCGTATTGCTCAGTGGTTGATGGTCTCTGTCGCCATAAGTACTTTCCATCAGCACTACATCGGCTTGGTTCACTATTGAAGGGTCGTGCATCAACACGGTCGCCGGGTTGCCAAGGTCACCTGAAAACACCAGTTTACGCATCGCCTGGCCATGTTTGAGCCATAACTGCACTATGGCAGAACCCAGAATATGACCCGCATCGAGAAACTCCAGCGCCAGACCCGGCAGCACATCTTTTTGTGTTTGATACTCAATAGGTTTTAAACAGCGGATCACAGCTTCGACATCTTTTAACGTCATCCGGGGTTCCTGCTCAGGCTTGCCCTGTCTGGCACGCTGCCGGTTTTGCCATTCGAGATCTTTTAAATACAGATGCACAGCATCTTTAAGCAACACAGGTAATAAGTTGGCTGTGCCTTCAGTACAAAAAATCTGGCCACGAAAGCCATGCGCCAACAGCAGCGTTAACAAACCGCTGTGATCGATATGGGCGTGGGACAACACCACAGCATCAATATCTTTGGGTCTGAACTGAAAGCGGAACTTATTTAAATCGGTGATCTGATCACCGCCCTGCACCATGCCACAATCGAGCAGCACTTTTTGTTCATTCCATTCAAGCAGATAACAGGATCCGGTCACCTGACCGGCGGCCCCCAAAAAGGTTAAACTGGCATTTAAAGGCATCAAATTACTCCCTTTGAAAACCGTAGCTTAGCAAGCTTAGTTGCTGCTACATTTAAGCTAAATCAAACAATAGCTTAGTTTCATTCAACGGCACTGGCCGTTGTTGTAACTACGACAGTACACCAACCAGAGGCGGAGGGCAACCCA
>JAYRUI010000332.1:0-4308 GCA_041919175.1 Rheinheimera sp.
TTTTTACTCGTCAGTGCCGATACTCGAAGTTCAACTGGTGGCTTTTATTAAAAAAGGTTCCATGATTAAGCTTGAATCCAGTCAGGATCTGCACGCTTATCGGGTTGGCTATCTGATAGGTATGTCTGTCGCCGAACTCTTTAGTAAAACCATCAACCTGTCTGCAACATCGGTATCAACACATCAGCAACTGGCACAGATGCTGGAGTTAGACCGTTTGGATGTGGTGCTGATGGGGTCAGCATTTCCCCAATCACCCGTTTATCAGAGTGCAGAGCCAGCGCTAGTCTTATCAACTGCCAGTGTGTACCACATTGTTCATCAGAAACATGCCCGTCTGGTGGCTGAGTTTGATGAGGTGCTGCTCAAGATGAAAAAAGATGGTCGTTATCAACAGTTGTTAGCCGGGGCACCGAACTGAGCTGAGGTTGTTCTGCGATAAAGCCGGAGTATCAGGGCTATTTTCGCTAAAACAAAAAGGCTCCTTGCGGAGCCTTTTTTTACAACCATGAGGCTGTTATTTCATACCCAGTTTATGTTCCAGGTAATGAATATTGGTGCCGCCTTTATTAAAGTTGGCGTCCGACATAATTTCTTTATGCAGGTCGATATTGGTTTTAATACCACCTACTAACAGCTCAGACAGCGCGTTACGCATCCGGGCAATAGCAATGTCACGGCTTTCACCATAAGTGATCAGTTTGCCAACCATTGAATCGTAGTTTGGCGGTACTGTGTAATCGGCATAAATATGCGAATCCCAACGCACACCATTACCACCTGGCGGGTGGAAACGGGTGATGGTGCCTGGCGACGGAATAAAGGTTTTTGGATCTTCAGCGTTAATACGGCATTCCACGGCATGGCCACGAATGACGATATCAGACTGCTTAATGCTCAGTGGCATGCCGGAGGCAATACGCAGCTGCTCTTTAATTAAATCCACACCTGTGATCATTTCAGTCACCGGGTGTTCTACCTGAATACGGGTGTTCATTTCGATAAAAAAGAATTCGCCGTTTTCAAACAGGAATTCAAAAGTACCGGCACCACGGTAGTTCAGATCGATACAAGCCTGTACACAACGGCCACCGATAAAGTCGCGTTGTTCCTGGGTAATGCCAGGTGCCGGCGCTTCTTCCACTACTTTCTGGTGACGACGTTGCATAGAACAGTCGCGCTCACCTAAGTGAATGGCTTTGCCCTGACCATCGGCCAATACCTGAATTTCGATATGACGTGGGTTTTCCAGGAATTTCTCCATGTAAACCATGTCATTACCAAAAGCGGCTTTGGCTTCGGCTTTGGTCATTTCAATAGAAGACACCAGCTCGTCTTCGCTACGCACCACACGCATACCACGACCACCACCACCACCGGCAGCTTTTACAATAATCGGGTAACCGATACGTTTGGCAATGGCTTTGTTGGTGTCGGGGTCATCGCCCACTGCGCCGTCAGAGCCTGGTACACAAGGTACACCGGCTTTTTTCATGGCTTCAATGGCAGAAACTTTATCGCCCATCAAGCTGATAGATTCCGGACGTGGGCCGATAAATACCAGGCCACTTTCTTCGACTTGCTGCGCAAAATCAGCACGTTCAGCTAAAAAGCCGTAACCCGGGTGAATGGCCTGGGCATTGGTGACTTCAGCAGCGGCAATCAGCGCCGGAATATTTAAATAACTTTGTGGAGATGGCGCCGGACCAATACAAATGGTCTCGTCGGCCAACAGCACATGTTTGAGGTTCCGATCGACGGTGGAATGCACCGCGACTGTTTTAATACCGAGTTCTTTGCAGGCGCGTAAAATACGCAGCGCAATTTCTCCCCGGTTGGCAATCAGCACTTTTTCTAACATGGGTCGGCCTTTTGAATTATTCGATCACAAATAAAGGCTGGTCGAATTCAACCGGCTCGCCGTTTTCCACCAGAATAGCGGTGATGGTGCCTGCTTTGTCAGACTGGATTTGGTTCATCATTTTCATGGCTTCAACAATACACAGGGTATCGCCAACTTTCACGGTTTGACCTACTTCAGCAAATGGCTTAGCCGTTGGTGAAGCGGCGCGGTAGAAACTACCGACCATTGGCGAACGCATTTGATGGCCAGTGACAACCGGCGCTGCAGGTGCAGCCGGAGCTGAAGCAGCTGGGGCAGCGGCTGCTGGCGCTTGCATTGGGGCTGCCTGGTATTGCATAGGTGCATAATGCTGAACCGGACCACCGCGGCTGATGCGCACTGATTCTTCGCCTTCGGTAATTTCCAGTTCATTAATGCCTGATTCTTCCAGAAGCTCGATCAATTTTTTAATTTTTCTAATATCCATGACGATGTTGCCTGACTCTTAGTTGAAATTATGGGTTGATGTTCGTGGTCGTTAAGCTCGATACCGCAGACTCTAAAGCGTAACGGTAACCGTTGGCGCCGAGGCCACAAATCACGCCTTTTGCGATATCGGATAAATAAGAATGCCGGCGAAATGCCTCACGGGCATGCACGTTCGACAGATGAATTTCAATAAATGGAATAGCAACCGCCAACAAAGCGTCGCGAATCGCTACGCTGGTATGGGTGTAAGCACCGGGGTTGATCAGAATAAAATCCTGTTTACCGAGGCTTTGCTGAATGGCGGTGACCAGCTCATGTTCTGCATTCGATTGCAGATGGCTGAGTTGCACATTCAGGCTGCTGGCATGAGCGCTGAGTTCAGCAACAATTTGCTCTAAAGTGGCTGCACCATAAATATGAGGTTCACGTTGTCCCAGCATATTCAGATTGGGGCCATTCAGAAGCAAAATACGTAAAACTGAAGCCATTTGTTGCCTATTCCGTTGAAGATTCATCATCTGCTGTTATCTTGCCAAAGGCTGTCTGAAAAAGCATCTTTTTCAGGAAAAACCGGTCTGGCTTTGCAGAGTTGCCGCTTATTATAGAGAAATCGCAGCAAATGGCAGCAAAATACTGGTCTTATCAGCGGAGGGGAACTTTTAGCGTCCCTGGTTTTGGAGCTGGGGAAGGCAATGTGGAAGCTGGAGGCTACAGTGGCCAAATCTAATGTTCTGGCGCTCTGTAGCCCTGTTTTGTACCCAAGTTAACCCTGGTTTAGCTGTTGCAGATGGGCTTGAAATTCAGCCGGCGGCATAAATCCAGTCACTCTGGATTGTGTTAATTCGCTGCCATTTGGCGCAAAAAACAATAAAGTTGGCAAACCAAGCACACTAAATTTGTCCAAAACCTGCTGATCCTGCTCAGTGGCTTTGGTCACATCAATCCGTAATAAGCGGATTTTTGCCATTTCGGTTTTTACACCGGCATCCGCAAAAGTAATATGCTCAAACTCTTTGCAGGCCACACACCACTCGGCGAATAAATCCAGCATCACATACTGGTTGGCTGCTTTGGCTTTTTCGAGCTCGCTGTCTAAATCGGCCAGGGTTTTAATGTCGATAAAGGTGCCTGCTTCAGCGTTGCTTGTGTTGTTTGTAGGGTTTGTAACAACTGCGGCAGCAACAGGTGCAGGCGCAGCCCAAAACTTCAGGTTCCAGCTAAACGTGGCCACCACGAGCAAAGTTGCCAGCAACCAGCAAATCGCTTTGCCGAGCGGTTTTTGCAGTTGTTGTTGCACAGTGTGTAAAAACAAGGCGGCAGAAATAGCCAATAAAGAAGCCAGCACTATCAGGACGTTATCCGGCACAATACGCTCCAGCAGCACCAAAGGTACAGAGAGCAGCAGGAAACCAAATCCGGCTTTGACGACATCCATCCAGGCACCAGGTTTTGGTAACCATTTACCACCACTGCTGCCAATCAGCAATAACGGCAGACCCATACCCATACTTAAGACATACAGCACCAAAGCGCCGTAGGCCATATCACCACTTTGCGCTATATACAGCAGCACACCGGTAAGTGGCGCTGTGGTGCAGGGGGAGGCGACTAAACCCGACAACGCGCCCATGGTCAGCGCCCCTTTTAAGCTGCCGCCTTGTTGTTTGTTACTTAACCCACCTACTTTTTCCTGCCAGCTGCCAGGCAGTTGCAACGTTAATACGCCAAACATAGCAAGGGCCAGCAATACAAATAATATGCTGATGCCAATGAGCACTGCCGGATGTTGAAAATACGCCTGAAACTGCACACCGGCACTTGCCACCACTAAACCTAATAACGAATAGGTAATGGCCATGCCCTGCACATAAGCCATTGATAAGCGAAAGGCGCGGCCCGTGCTCAGCTGTTGGCCCTGGCCTGCAATAATGCTGGTGAGAATCGGGTACATAGGGAATACACAAGGGGTAAAAGCT
>JAYRUI010000333.1:0-4291 GCA_041919175.1 Rheinheimera sp.
TGAAGTGTCGCCATTTTACGACCCGATGATTGCCAAACTTATTGTGTGGGACGAAAGCCGCGACCGGGCTATCGCCCGTATGCGCCGTGCGCTCGATGATTACCGCATTGCCGGCGTAAAAACCAATCTCAACTTCTTAACTCGGCTGGTGGAGCACCCGGCTTTTGGCCGTGCTGAACTCGACACTCATTTTATTGAACATCATCAAACCGAATTGTTTGCACCTGAGCAAAACGAACCTACCCAAGCACTGATGCTGGCGGCTTTGTATCTGCTGTTAAAACAACAGCCTGCAACACAAAACAGCTCACCATGGCAGTCGGCCATTGGTTGGCGCATGAACGAAGATGCGACCGTCAGTTTTATGCTGACACAAAACGAACAACAGCAAAAAGTCGTTATCACCCAACAAAACGATGCTTTTGTGTTATGTGTAAACGAGTTATGCGTCAATATCAAAGCGCAGCTAAGCCAGGACGAGCTGATGGCCAATATCAGCGGTCATCAGTGCAAAGTGCGGGTAAGTCAGTATGGCGACACTGTTTCGGTGTTTATCAAGCAACAACGTTTTGATTTTGATTACAAAACAGTGGTTGAAGTGGCGACAAACGACGAAAGTGCCGGCAGTTTAAAAGCGCCGATGAATGGCACTGTGGTGGCTGTACTAGTGAGCGCTGGCCAGCAGGTTGAGGCCGGCCAGACTTTACTGGTGATGGAAGCGATGAAAATGGAATATGCCATTAAAGCACCGGCCGCTGGCGTGGTGAATGCGCTGTTTTATGCCGCCGGCGATTTAGTCAAAGATGGCGCTGAGTTGGTTGATTTTGCCGCCACAGTGGAGGCTTAATATGAGCCAGTTAACAGCAGATAACGTCGCAACCAGCTTGCCAACGCAAGTGCGTATTGTTGAAGTTGGTCCACGTGATGGTTTGCAAAACGAAGTGGCAGTGTCACTTGATGCCAAAATAGCGCTCGTCAATGCACTGGCTGATGCCGGTTTAACCACCATTGAAACCGGCTCTTTTGTCAGCCCCAAGTGGGTGCCACAAATGGCCGACTCAGCCGCAGTATTTGCCGGTATCCAGCGCAAAAACGGCGTCACTTACACGGCGCTGACACCCAACTTGCAGGGTTATCAGGCTGCCAAAGCTGCCGGTGCCCATGAGGTTGCTATTTTTGGCGCAGCTTCTGAAGCGTTCAGCCAGAAAAACATCAACTGCTCTATCAGCGAAAGTCTGGCGCGTTTTGAGCCTGTAGTTGCAGCGGCCAAAGCCGATGGACTTCGCGTACGCGGTTATGTGTCTTGTGTGGTCGGTTGCCCTTATCAGGGCGACGTAGCGCCCACTGAGGTTGCACGAGTTGCCAAAGCCTTGCACGATATGGGCTGTTATGAAATTTCATTGGGCGACACTATAGGTGTTGGCACCCCGGCCAAAGTGCTGGCGATGCTCGATGCGGTGCTCGACCTGGTTCCTGTTAACAAAATAGCAGTACATTTTCACGACACTTATGGCCAGGCGTTAACAAATATTTACGCCGCGCTAAGCCGTGGCGTGGCTGTGATTGACAGCGCAGTAGCGGGCCTTGGCGGTTGTCCTTATGCCGCCGGTGCGTCAGGCAATGTTGCCACGGAAGACGTGGTGTATTTACTGAATGGTCTTGGCATAGCGCATGGTGTTGATTTAAATACGCTCGCCCGCGCGGGCTGGGCTATTGCAGAAGCTTTGGGGAAAACGCCTAGTTCTAAAGTAGGATTGGCGCTCAAAGCCAAATGTCAGCAGAATTAAGCCGCTTTTGGGCAATACAGCGGTAACACAGCATATAAAAATGAAGAGGACTTCAAATGGCAGGGTTTAACAAAGTTGTACATAGCTACGACGAAGCAATGGCAGGCCTGGAAAATGGCATGACAGTGATAGCCGGTGGTTTTGGCCTCTGTGGCATTCCGGAAGGTTTAATAGCGCAAATCAAAAAAATGGGCACCCGCGATTTAACTGTGGTTTCCAACAACTGTGGTGTCGACGGTTTTGGCTTGGGTGTGCTTTTGGAAGATCGCCAAATCAAAAAAATGGTCGCTTCTTATGTTGGCGAAAACGCATTATTTGAAAAACAGCTGCTAAGCGGCGAGTTAGAAGTAGAACTGACGCCACAAGGCACACTGGCAGAAAAAATCCGCGCCGGTGGTGCTGGCATTCCGGCCTTTTTTACCGCGACAGGCTACGGCACACCAGTAGCCGAAGGCAAAGAAACCCGCGAAATTAATGGCCGCAACTATGTGTTAGAGCCTGCTATTACCGGCGATTTTGCCATAGTGCGCGCCTGGAAAGCCGACCGTTACGGCAACTTAGTCTTCCGCCATACGGCGATGAACTTTAACCCTATGGTGGCGACTGCCGGAAGAATTACCGTCGCTGAAGTCGAAGAAATTGTGGAACCTGGTGAACTTGAGCCTTCACAAATTCACACCCCAGGCATTTATGTGCAGAGGGTGATTCAGGCCAAATTTGAAAAACGCATTGAACGTCGTATGGTTCGCCAAGGTTAAGGAGCAGAAAAATGGCATTATCCCGTGAACAGGTAGCAATGCGTGTGGCGCAAGAGCTCAAAGACGGTTATTACGTAAATTTAGGCATTGGCATCCCTACTCTGGTGGCCAACTATGTGCCTGCCGGCATTGAAGTGATGTTGCAATCCGAAAATGGTTTATTGGGTATGGGACCTTACCCGACTGAAGCAGAGATTGACGCCGATATGATTAACGCAGGTAAAGAAACAGTCACCGCCATTAAAGGCGCTGCGATTTTTTCATCGGCTGAAAGTTTTGCCATGATCCGTGGTGGTCATGTGGATTTAACCGTATTAGGCGCTTTTGAAGTGGACCAAAACGGCAATATCTCCAGCTGGATGATCCCGGGCAAACTGGTTAAAGGCATGGGCGGCGCTATGGACTTAGTGGCTGGCGCACAAAATATAGTGGTGACAATGACCCACGCTGATAAATACGGCAGCTCTAAGCTTCTCGACGCTTGTACCCTGCCGCTGACTGGCGTTGGTTGTGTGAAGAAAATTGTCACCGACTTAGCAGTGCTGGAAGTGAAAGACGGTGCATTCCATTTACTGGAGCGGGCGCCTGGCATCAGTGTTGAAGAAATTCAGCAAAAAACGGCCGGTAAATTGGTGATCCATGGCGAAGTGCCGGAAATGGTTTTCGCTTAATACACTTTTTACAGTCAAAACAAAGCCCGCTTCAGCGGGCTTTGTTTTTTAGTGTTTTGCCGGGACTCTCATCCACCCAAAAGCAGTAACTAACTTTACTGAACCTTATTTAGCGGCAACCATGCCCAGCTGATGAATATTGCCCCCTACCACTGCGGTCATACTGGGTGTATCAACCACCGTCACTTCAAGTGGCGAGCCAATCAACATCACAAAAGCAACTTTGCGGTTTGCCAGTAAATACCAGCCGACCTGATACTCGGGTAAGTTAATGCCATTGACTGCAACATCAGGCTTGTAAACGCCCAGTTCGTTCTGCGGTATGACATTAATTGCGCTTTGTGGCAGCGATAAATCATTGACTGTGGTTTGATAAAAACCCGCCTGTAGCAACATGCTGTTGTCCTGAATAAACACTTGATTGTGATTAAACCACCAAGCCGTCCACAGGAATGCGCAGGTACAACTTAAAGCAGACCACAATACAGGTTTAAGCCAGTTTTTATTCACGGCAAGCAGCACTAAGCCGATAACGGCAGGAACCAACACCATTAAACTGAACAGGATCAGATACAGCTGCCAGCCAATATCAAAAAAGACCATAACTTCACAATTTAAAAACACAAAGTTACAAAATTGTATCACAGCAAAAAACAACTGCCCGTATAAATACTGATTAATTTCAAACAACTAATTAACTGTTTATTAAATATACAATTTTACTTATTTAGCAGAACAAAACGCGATACGCTGGTGTTTTAACACGTTGATTTTTTACACGATGAATACAAACAAAGCGTTGCTGTTTGCACAAGATGACAAAACAACCTTTCAGGCAGAAAAGGAACCACAGGCTATGGTTCCTTCGTTGAGGGGTCATGGGGTTATAAAAAGCGGGTGATCAAACTTGAGGTGTCAAATCTGCCGCCGCCCTGGGACTGGACTTCTGCATAAAACTGATCCACCAGCGCAGTTAACGGCAACTGGGCACCATTTCGCCGCGCTTCATTCAGGGTGATGCCCAAATCCTTACGCATCCAGTCCACTGCAAAACCAAAATCAAACTTACCCTCGA
>JAYRUI010000334.1:0-4278 GCA_041919175.1 Rheinheimera sp.
TGATCCTTATCTGGTGATGGCGGATTTCCCTTCGTACGTGAAGGCGCATGAAACCATTGATGGCTGGTACAGAGATAAAGCACTGTGGGCGAAAAAAGCCATTCTGAACACTGCCAGTGTCGGCAAGTTTACGTCCGACCGCTCAATTGAAGATTATGTGCAAAAAGTCTGGCAGCTGAAAAAATGCCAGATTGGTCAGAAATAGCGATTTTCAAAGGGTTATCCAGCATAAAAAAGCCTGCAATCGCAGGCTTTTTTACATTAAATCTCATCATCTTGAGGGGTTACTGCGCGTTCACTGTCCACAAATCTTCTTTGATTAACTCCGCAATCGCCAACTCAAATTCCTCAGCTCTATGCCACAGCTGCGACTTTTTACTCAGCGCTGCATAGACCTGTGTTTCTGATAAAACCAGCGGTGTTAACTGCAACGATTGGTAGGCCGGGAAATTGCTAATTGCATAATTCAGATAATCCCTGTCTTCGACAACAGCCTGAGCTCTGCCTTTGAGTACCAGTTCTGTTTTGGCTTTACGATGCGCCACTGCGACTATTTTTTTTGCCTGTACCGGTTCTTTGCTAAAGGCCGCAAATGCCGCGCCTAAATAGCTGCCCTGGGTAATGGCAATACTGCCAGGGAAAAGGCGTAAGTCGTTCAGACTACTAATAAAGCGCCACTGCGACATCTCAGCTGTGACTGCAAGCACCAGGGTTTCAGTGTGGTGGGGAGCCAGAAATAACATCGCTGCTTCACGTTCTTTGGTTTTGGTGAGATTAAACATTAAATCCAATTCACCTTGTTGCATCAACAACAAGGCCCGGCCCCAGGCTACGTCCAGATAAGCAGTTTTGCATTTGAGTTTTGCCGCCAGCCGCTCAGCTAATACCACCCGGCTGCCTTGCCAGCGGCCTTCCTGCCAATAAGAATAGGGCGGAAAGTCATTCACCTGAACTTTGAGAGTGCAGGCCTGTGCGCCAGACACCATCATTAGCAACGCCAGCAAAGGAAGCAGCAGTATGTTCACGGCACACCAGATAAACCTGATTGAAGTTATTTCAACACCATAGCAGAGCAACAAAGCCCCGGCAAACAACAGTGACAGAGCACATATTCAGTTACATCTTTTCAATACAATATTGTCGGTCTGACTGGAAATAGCGGTATCTCATCCCCATAACGGATTTATACGCGTTGATCCGGATTTGGCATAAAAAGCAGAACCATGGGTGGTTTTACCGGTCAGAGTTGCGGGTTAATGAAGAGGTTATTGCATGAAACAATCCTGGCAATCAGGGCCACCGCCTGTGTTTATCAATATTGGCAAAAAACGCGGTGGCGGGTTATTCAGCGTTATTTTTATGGTGCTGGCAGCCTTGGCGTTTTTAGTATTTGGCGTTGGATTATTGATGATCATCGCCACAGTTGCAGTGTTATTGCTGCCCTGGCTTTGGTGGAAGAAAAAGCAACTGCTGAAAAAAATGCAGCAGATGCAGGAAATGCACCGAGCCCAGAGTGGCTATCAGGGCGGATATGAGAGCCAGTATTCCGCCGCTCAGGATGGCAATAGCGCTCATCAGGGGGTGATTATTGAAGGCGAAGTGGTTGTTAAAAACGATGAGAGCAACAAAACCCTGAACTAACAGGGATTGAATGCACTGAGATGATGGCGCAGCTTTTGCTGTGCCTTTTTCTCTCTATTCCCGCAGCTGTTCACAATTGAGCTTTATTTTTCCACCAAATCAGGCTGCTTTTTCACTTAAATTAACGCGCTACAGAGTGATATACTCGGCTTTTCCTGAATCAGTTGTTGTGCCTGTGATGATCCCGAAGTTAACACCCGAACATAGCTTGCCTGAAATTGTATTGGCCTTTCGCAAAGCGCTGCAAGATGCCGGTTTTGCCGGTGACATTGAAACCAGTTATGCCGCCAGACTCGCTGTAGCCACCGACAACAGTGTCTATCAGGCTTTGCCTCAGGCGGTGTTATTACCGCGTCATCTGGCCGATCTGCAGCTGATCACCAAAACTTCGCAACAATCACAGTTTCAAAGCTTAAAATTCAGCCCAAGAGGCGGTGGCACCGGTACTAACGGCCAGGCGCTGACTGAGCATCTGGTGGTGGATTTATCACGTCATATGCGTGACATTCTGGAATTTAACGCCGAAGAACGCTGGGTGCGGGTGCAGGCGGGGGTGATTAAAGATCAGCTGAATGCGTTTTTGAAACCGCACGGTTTTTTCTTTGCGCCGGATTTATCCACCTCCAACCGCGCCACTATTGGCGGTATGGTCAACACCGACGCTTCGGGTCAGGGTTCTTTGGTGTACGGCAAAACCAGTGACCATGTGCTGGCGCTGAAAACGGTGCTGGTGAGCGGTGATGTGCTGGATACGGCGCCAATGCCGGTCAGCGAAGCTGAACAGCTTGCAACCCAGCAAAATAGCATCGGTGCCATTTACCGTCAGGTGCTTGGCAGCACACGCGATTATCGTGCCGACATCTTAGCCAAATTCCCAAGAATGAACCGTTTTTTAACCGGGTATGATTTAGAACACGTCTGGAACGACGATTTAACGCAGTTTGATTTAGGCCGGGTGATCACAGGCTCGGAAGGCTCTTTGGGTTTTGTTGCCGAAGCCAAACTGAATGTAACGCCTATAGCGCCTTTTAAATGTCTGGTGAATGTCAAATACGACAGTTTTGTCAGCGCCCTCAAAAACGCGCCTTTTTTAGTGGCAGCACAAGCCACCTCGGTGGAAACCGTCGACAGCAAGGTGCTGGATTTAGCGCGGCAAGACATTATCTGGCATCAGGTCAAAACCTATATTGAAGATGTGCCGGGCAAAACCATGTTGGGCCTCAATATGGTGGAGTATAACGCCGAAGATGAAAGCGACATGCAGCAAAAGGTTGCTGCTCTGGAAAGCAGGCTGCAACAGGCGTTAGCAACAGGCGACAGCGGTATTATTGGTTATCAGCTCACTTACGATTTAGGTGCTATCAACCAGATTTATGCCATGCGTAAAAAAGCTGTTGGTTTACTTGGCAACGCCAAAGGCCAGCAAAAACCTTTGCCTTTTGCCGAAGATACTGCGGTGCCGCCGGAAAATCTGGCCGATTTTATTATGGAATTCAGGGCCTTGCTTGACAGTCACGGCCTGAGCTACGGCATGTTTGGTCATGTGGATGCCGGTGTGCTGCATGTGCGGCCAGCCCTTGATATGTGCGACCCGGAGCAGGAAAAACTGCTGCGCCTGGTGTCTGACGAGGTGGTGGCACTCACCGCTAAATACGGCGGTTTGATGTGGGGCGAGCATGGTAAAGGTTATCGCAGTGAATACGGCCCGGCCTTTTTTGGCGACACCTTGTTTACTGAACTTCGCAAAATAAAAGCCGCTTTTGACCCGGATAACCGGATGAACCCGGGCAAAATTTGTACACCCTTGTTGAGTGACGACCAGTTAGTCAGCGTCGATGGGGTAAAACGCGGTTATTACGACCGGCAAATTCCCATTCAGGTGCGGCAGAGTTTTGACAGCGCCGCCAACTGTAATGGCAATGGCCTGTGTTTTAACTACGAAGAAAATTCACCGATGTGCCCGTCCAGCAAAGTGACTAAAGACAGACGCCACAGCCCGAAAGGCCGGGCTGGTTTAATGCGTGAATGGTTACGCCTGATGAGTAATCAGGGGGTGGATGTGTTGGCACAGGAGCAGCAGCTGTTGGCGTCTTCCGGTGGATTAAAAAACTTCGCTGCCCGCATTCGTAACAGCATCGGCAAAAAACAGGGTGAAGCCGACTTTTCGCATGAAGTGATGGAAGCGATGGAAGGATGTCTCGCCTGTAAAGCCTGCGCTGGTCAGTGTCCTATTAAAGTGGATGTACCGTCGTTCAGAGCGCGCTTTTTACAGTTGTATCACAGCCGCTATTTAAGGCCACTCAAAGACTATGTGGTTGCTGGTATTGAACAAAGTGCACCTGTGCTTGCAAAAGCACCGGCGCTGGTGAATTTTGGCTTAAGTTTGCCCCCGGTTGCCTGGCTACTTAAAAAAACTGTTGGTTATGTCGATTCGCCTT
This sequence comes from Rheinheimera sp., assembly GCA_041919175.1. Lineage (GTDB taxonomy): Bacteria > Pseudomonadota > Gammaproteobacteria > Enterobacterales > Alteromonadaceae > Pararheinheimera. The sequence goes on from JAYRUI010000334.1 coordinate 4,080, forward strand.
TATTGTCGGTACCCACGCTGGCGGAGCGTATTCAAAACAAATACCAATTTGATTTGACGCAGTTACAAAGCTTATCCCTGGCTGAGCGCGAAAAACTGGTGCTTTTGGTACAGGATCCGTTCACCAGCTTTTATGAAGCCGATTTAGTGGCAGACGCCTTGAGCCTGTTGGAAAAATTGGATTTCAAGCCGGTGTTGTT
>JAYRUI010000335.1:0-1907 GCA_041919175.1 Rheinheimera sp.
GTAGTTTACGCAGATGTCGTTGCTGGCGAAAAAATCCGTTTATAAACCTTATGTACCTGATTTTCTTACGTTATGTGAGCGCAATTATGCACAGCTGCGTTTTTTGCTGCCAGGGAGCCATGCTGCGGCTACAGCCAATACCGGTGATTTTCAGGTGATCCAGGTTAGCGAACATGAAGGCTACCGCATTCGTTTGCTGGAGCTTTGTAAGTTCACCACCACCATCCGCATTGAACATTTAAGTCAGACAGTGCCCGGCTGGTTAAGGCCGCAGTTTGAAGTACGGTTGTACCACGATGCCCGCCTGGCTGAAGTGGTGGCTTGTCAGCAAGTCCGCCGTTTTAAAGCTGTGTATGACTACCCCAATACCGACATGATGTTGCCCGATGAAAAACGGCAGATTAATTTGCTACTACGCGACTGGCTCACTTTATGTCAGCGTCAGGGTTATCACAAAGTTGAGACACTGAGCTGATGTCATTGTTGTACCAGTTTCCCCCTCAGCCAGCTTACCGCTTGTTACAACTTTCGGACTGTCACTTGCTGGCTGCGCCCGAGGGTGAATATCAGCAGATTCAGCCTTATCAACATTTAAAAAATTTATTAGATGTGCATCCGGCAACAGCTTTTGATGCGGTGATTTTAACCGGCGATTTAACCCAGGATCACAGCCTGGCGTCTTACGAACTTCTGGCAGAGTTGCTGTTAAGCTGGCAACAACAGAAGCCAACACCGGTATTTTATCTGCCGGGCAATCATGATTGCCCGGCCATGATGGCGGAAGCTTTTGCCAAACCGCCTTTTTATGCGGCACAGTGGTTGTCGCTCAGCAGCTGGTTGCTGGGGTTACTCAATACCAAAGGGCCAACGCCGGCCGGTGAATTTGATCTCGAACGTCGTGACGCTTTGGCGCAGCAGTTAAAGGATGCCAGCACGCCGGTCTGGTTGTTTTGTCATCATCAACCAGCGACCATCGGCAGTTTTATGGATACCCTGGGCCTGCAAGAGCCGGAATTATTCTGGCAGTTGCTGGCGCAATACCCGCAAGTTCAAGGACTGGCGCATGGCCATTGTCATTATGCCTATCAGCAGCAAGTGCTGTTACCTGATGCAGCCGGCAGGCAGCTACAGATTGTTGGTTGTCCAGCAACTTCGGTACAATTTAAACAAACAGCAGATTGGCAAACCGAAGATTTGGGGCCACAAGCTTGTGTCTGGACTTTTTCCGCCGGTGCTAGGCCGGCCGTTTCCTGGGAGTTTATCGGGCTGTGAGCAGTAAGTTAGTAGTGTATTTACATGGGTTTGCCAGTTCATCCCAGTCGGAAAAAGCGTTGCTAACCGCGGATTATTTCGCCCGTGAGTTGCCTCAGCACCAGTTGCTGGTGCCGGATTTGCCTTATACACCCGCCGATGCCATGGCGTATTTGCAAGAGTTATTACGAGGCCGGCGACCCGATGCGCTGATTGGCAGCTCTTTAGGCGGTTTTTTGGCAACTGTGCTGGCCGAGCAATATCAGTGTCACGCGGCGTTAATTAATCCGGCAGTCAGGCCGCATTTATTACTGGCAAAACACCTGGGGCGTTATTACCACCCGGTACGGCAACAACATTACGATGTCACGCAAGACCACCTGCCGTTATTGGCGCAATTAGCGCCTGCCAAACCAAAAAATCCGGCGCTTTATCAGGTGTTGTTACAAAGCGGTGATGAAGTACTGAATTACCGCGATGCGGTGGATTTTTATCAGGATTGTCAATTAGATGTACAAGAAGGCGGCGATCACAGCTATCAGGGCTATGCCAACAGGCTGCCGGATATTGTCAAATTCTGCCAATTAGCGTAAAACACTGGGGATCAATACAGTGACTTTGTCCCAGCCGGTTTTTTAACCAGCTGGCATGCCCAC
>JAYRUI010000335.1:1925-4252 GCA_041919175.1 Rheinheimera sp.
GCAGCGCCGTCCCGGTATGTATACCGACACCACACGTCCAAATCATATGGGTCAGGAAGTTATCGATAACAGCGTGGATGAAGCGCTGGCTGGGCATGCGGATCAAATTCAGGTGATTTTGCATCCGGATCAGTCACTGGAAGTTATCGACAATGGCCGTGGTATGCCGGTGGATATTCACCCGGAAGAAGGTGTGAGTGGTGTTGAACTGATTTTATGCCGTTTGCATGCCGGTGGTAAATTTTCCAATAAAAACTATCAGTTTTCCGGTGGTTTGCACGGTGTTGGTATTTCCGTGGTCAACGCTTTGTCCACCCGGGTGGAAGTTGCGGTACGCCGCGACGGCAATGTGTATGAAATGGCCTTTGAAAACGGTTTTAAAGTGTCTGAGCTTGCCATTACCGGCACTGTGGGTAAACGCAACACCGGTACCAGAGTGCGTTTTTGGCCGGATGCCAAATATTTTGATTCCAATAAATTTTCCGTCAGCCGTTTATTGCACGTACTCAAAGCCAAAGCGGTATTGTGTCCTGGTCTTACCGTTAAATTTGAAGACAAAGTGAACGAGCAAAGTTACAGCTGGTGTTATATCGCCGGTATCCGTGACTATTTAATTGATGCTGTCAAAGACATGATAGCGCTGCCGGAAACGCCATTTACCGGTAGTTTTGCCGCCAGCCACGAAGCCGTGGAATGGGCTGTGCTCTGGTTGCCTGAGGGCGGTGAGCTGGTGACCGAAAGTTATGTGAATCTTATTCCTACAGCGCAGGGCGGTACCCATGCCAATGGTTTACGCCAGGGTTTACTGGAAGCTTTACGTGATTTTTGTGAGTTCCGCAATTTATTACCCCGTGGCATCAAGCTCACGCCGGAAGATGTGTGGGACCGCTGCAGTTATATTCTGTCGCTGAAAATGCAGGAGCCGCAGTTTGCCGGCCAGACCAAAGAGCGTTTATCCAGCCGTCAGGCCGCTTCTTTTGTCACAGGGGTCGTCAAAGACAGTTTTAGTTTGTGGCTGAATGAACACACTGAAATTGCCGAAGCTTTGGCAGAGTTTTGCATTAACAACGCGCAAAAACGCTTAAAAGCGGCGAAAAAAATTGTGCGCAAAAAAGTCACAGCGGGCCCGGCTTTGCCAGGCAAGCTGGCGGACTGTAGCGCACAGGATGTCAGTCGCACTGAATTGTTTTTAGTCGAAGGTGACTCAGCCGGTGGTTCAGCCAAACAGGCGCGTGACCGCGAGTTTCAGGCGGTGATGCCGCTGCGCGGTAAAATTCTTAATACCTGGGAAGTGGAGTCAGAACAAATTCTGGCGTCACAGGAAGTGCATGATATTTCAGTGGCTATTGGTATGGATCCCAACTCAGCCGATTTGTCGCAGCTGCGTTATGGCAAAATTTGTATTCTGGCCGACGCCGACTCGGATGGTTTACACATCGCCACTTTGTTATGTGCGCTATTTATGCAGCATTTCCGCACCCTGGTGGAACATGGCCATGTGTTTGTCGCTATGCCGCCGTTATACCGCATTGATATCGGCAAAGATGTTTATTACGCCCTTGATGAAGAAGAAAAAAATGGCGTGTTAGACCGGCTGGAAGCGGAGAAAAAACGTGGCAAAGTGAATGTGCAGCGTTTTAAAGGTTTGGGTGAAATGAACCCGCTGCAGCTGCGCGAAACCACGATGGATCCAAATACCCGCCGCCTGGTGCAGCTGACCATCGACGATGTCCAGCAAACCTTTGACATGATGGATATGTTGCTGGCGAAAAAACGGGCGAATGACAGACGTGACTGGTTAGAAATGAAGGGTGACCGCGCCGTCATTGCTTAGCGCTCTGTTCTGGGTATACTGCCTGTGCTTCGTTTAAATACGCAATTAGGATGCATGAATATTTTTATGAAAAGCCAAAAGTTGTGGGCCGTTTTTTTGTTGTTCGCCTTGTTCTGCCTGCCTTCGCAGGCAGAAGAGAACCTGCTATTACCCGACTGGTTACTGCAAATACAACAGCATAAATATAAAAAACCAGAAGCCATGTTGCAGCTGGCGCTGCGGCACGAAGCTGAGTCTGGTAGCTGGCCCGAGTCACAACAGGCCGCCTGGCTGAATGAATTGTCGCTGATTTATGAAATTCTTGGCCGGTACCGCGATCAGCTCAGTGTGGCGGAACGCGGCTTGGCGCTGACTCACAACGAACAAAGCAAAGTCAGGGTTGAACTGCTATTTGGCATGGGCTTTGCGCTGGAAACCCAGCGTGAATACGATGCGGCCAATGAATATTATAAAAAAGGCATGTTGATGGCGGAGCAGCTGAAAGATGAAAAGC
>JAYRUI010000336.1:0-4220 GCA_041919175.1 Rheinheimera sp.
ACTCAAAGCGGTCGAGCTGACCGGCAAAAAGACGGTCTTGCGGCTGGTTAAAGCTAATAAAATGGTCAAGGAAAGTTTCACGTAAACTCACCGCTTCGCCATTGTCGGTTCTGTGACCGTGGTAAATCAGCGTATCGTTTTTTTCTTCAATAGTATCAACAACAAGACTAAAGCCTTCGGCACTTTTTACCGTATCACCCGGGTTAAATTGCACACGGGTCAGCGGCGCTTCTGCACTGGCATATAACCGGCTTTCACCACTGGCCGGGAATAACAGCGTCAACATCCGGCCTTCAATACCAACGATGGTGCCTAAGCCTAAATCTGATTCTGAATCGCTGATCCACCGTTGCCCAAGTGCAAATTTCATCATGTTTGATACCACTCCAAAAAAGGGGCTGCATGGTACTAAGAAAAGACCCAAACTGCATCTTTAACTCAGTATTTTTTTAGCATGGCTGAAAATCTGTCATGCGAATGTCATCCCGATGCTGAATTCTTGCTCTAGAGTTAAAGTTACAGCGAAAGTTGTTTACGCTGGTCCAACGCTAAGGAGCTGCATATGGCGCGAAGAAAAAGCAAAGAAAAAAAAATCTACGTTCTTGATACCAACATCCTGCTGCACGAACCCTTTGCCTTCCTGAACTTTGAAGAACACGACGTTGTTATCCCCATGACAGTGTTAGAAGAATTAGACCATATTAAAGATAAACACAAAGACGTCAGCCGCGAAGCGCGGGTAGCCATCAGGGCGCTGGAAGATGTACTGAAAGATGCCAGTCCCGAACAAATGTTGCAGGGGGTTGCGCTGCCTTCACCTTTGGAAAGTAAAGACAGCGGCCATTTGTTTATTGTTAACGACCACCATATTTCTGATCAAATTCCGGGTTTACCCGGCGGCGAAAACGACCACTTAATTATTAATACCGCCTTGTTTTTGCAAAGGGAAAAAGCGCCGGTAAAAGTGATACTGGTGACCAAAGACATCAATATGCGGCTCAAAGCCAAAGGCGCAGGCCTGAAACTGGTGGAAGATTACCGCACCGACCAACTGATTGATGACGTCAGGTTTTTATATAAAGGTTATTTTAAAGTGCCAGGTGATTTCTGGAGCCAGGTAAAAGATTGCCGCAGTGCCAACGAAGGCCGCGAAACCTACCACTATTTACCGAAGACTGTGTTGCCCAGCCCTTACATCAATGAGTACCTGGTGGATGAACACGAAACTTTTGCCGGGCGCGTGGTGAGTATTTCCGAAACAGAAATTAAAGTGCTGGATTTAGGTTTTGAGCGGCTGATGCATAAAAAAGCCTGGGGTGTGCATCCAAAAAATGTCTATCAGGCGATGGCGCTCAATGCCTTGCTCGACCCCGAGATGGATTTAGTGATCCTGACCGGTCCGGCCGGTTGTGGCAAAACTTTGCTGGCGCTGGCCGCAGCACTGGAAATGGTGATAGAGCGGGGCTTGTACGACAAAGTCATAGTCACGCGCAATACACCGGAAATTGCGGAATCTATTGGCTTTTTGCCTGGCACCGAAGAAGAGAAAATGGCGCCATGGCTGGCGGCTATTACCGACTCGCTGGAGGTGTTGCATAAAACTGATGAACATCCGCATGCCAGCGTGCAATACATTATGGATAAAGCCAATATTCAGTTTAAGTCGGTGAACTTTATGCGTGGGCGCAGCATTCAGAATGCCATTGTCATTCTGGATGAATGTCAGAACTTAAGCGCCGCCCAACTGAAAACCATCATTACGCGATGTGGCGAAGGCACCAAGCTGATTTGTTCCGGTAACCTGTCGCAAATTGACAGTAACTACCTCACAGCCGTCACTTCAGGTTTAACTTATATAGTGGAGCGTTTTAAGAACTTTGAAGGCAGCACCACCATCAACTTAAATGGGGTGGTTCGCAGCAGATTGGCTTCTTTTGCCGAGGCCAATTTGTAAACAGGTTGACTTGAGTGGCTGATCCGCTAGGCTAGTCAGTCTGTTTACATCAAGGAAGTGGACGCCTGGTGAAATTGTTTTCGTGGTCTGGTTTAGTCTTTGTATTGTCGTTGGTTTTTATCTGGAGCTGCGGTTATTGGTTGTGGCTTCAAAACAGCAACTGGCAGCTGAATCAGCAAAAAACTGAACTGACACAACAACTCGAGAAAGCTGAAGCCCTGCTGCAGGATTGGCAGCAGGGTTATCAGTTGCATTTATCTTATCTGCAAACTGCGTTCACCCCCGCAACTGAAACAACGGCAGTGCTTGATCCGTTACAAGAACTGGATGAGCGTATCCGCCGCATTTTATGGCCAGATCCTTTATTGGCTTATGTGGTGCTGGATAACGAGGGCAAAGTGCTGCGCTTCAGCTCCAGTCAGGCCAGGCAACTTTTTAGTCAAACCCGTTTTAGTGCTGTCACTGAACCCACTTTTTTGCCACCTCTGGTGTTGCCGAACCTTTGGGTGTTGCCGTTGCAAATACAGCAGCCGGGCCAGCAGTTGGTATTGTGGTTTAATGCCGATGCGTTGCAAACCAGGTTGCAACAACAGATGGCAACAGGCCGTGTGTCCACCGAGTTTTTATTGCTGGATACCGAGGCGGAATTGCATTCCCGTAGCCGTCAGCAAAAATCGTTGTTACCGCGACTTGGGCTGGATCAACTGAATGACAACGAACAATTGCGGTTATTTGCCCGCCGGCCACCGGAAAATTTATTACAAAGCCGGCAAAGGTATCAGGACGCCGGCGCCTGGCCCGTCAGCACTGTGGTGACTTTACTGACACAAAGACGCAGCGGTTTATTATTAAATCATTATCAGAATTATCTGGGGCGGGCCACTTTTGCGGCATGGCGCTGGTTGCCGGGCTGGCAACTTTATCTGGTGGTAGAACAAGATGCCAGCCCGCTGCGGCAGCAGCTGAAATTGTTAAAACAAAAGCTGTTGGCGGCTCTGGGTGGGTTAAGCCTGTTATTGCTGCTGATGTTCTGGTATTTACACAAAACTCTGGCGCGTGGCCAACAAAATGGCATATCGCCGCAGGCGGTTGCAGCAGCGCAGCAGCCGGAGCAACACGATTTTGATCCGCCTGTCACAGGGGATTTGACCACTGTAATATTCGAAGAAGAGCAAAGTGTGGCAGAGCCGGTTATCAGCGCAGCGCCGCCTGCGGTTGTGCCTGTGGCTGAAGCGCCTTTCACAAAACCACAAATTTTACCGGCAGCAACGGCATTGTTACAGGCTTTGTTGCTACAGCCACACAATACCAGGCTGGCCGAACTGAGCCGCAGTTATCTACAGGAGCAACAGCAACCTGAAATGCCGCTTGACGCTGTTTATGCCTGTGAACTGCAAACCGAACTGGCAGAACTGTTGCAACAACTGATGCAACAGGACGCGCAGCTGGATTGTTTGCTGGAACTCAATGCCGAGCTGCCGGCTGTGGTTTTAGTGGCTAAGCAGGTGTTGTTTCACAGTGTGGAATTATTATTAAAACTCACCCGCCAAAGAACAGGCGCACACCAGCTGCATTTGCGTTTAATGGTGGCTGCCAATCAGCAATTGCGGCTGGAGTTGCTGGATCACAGCGAACCGCTGACCGACGGCCAATGGTTAAAACTGCTGGAGTCGCCAGCTGCGAATTCTGCCGACAATACCTTGAGCTACCAGAAGTTACAGACCTTATTGCCATTGTTTGGTGCCCGTTTGTCCGGACAAACCCAGGCTATGCAGGGCAATAAACAAGTGCTGGAATTTCACTACAACCTGCCGGAGCCGTTAATGGCAGCTGCGACACTACCAAAACTGCATGGCCGCGCTATGTTGTTGTGTCCATCAGGCGTCAGCCAACAGCTGCATAACCGTATGCTGCGTCAGCTAGGATTTGATTTGTTGCCGATGGACGACACCAGCCAGCTATTACAATGGTGTAATGATGCAGAACAGCAGCTTGAGCAGTTGGTCATCGATGAAAGTTTTGCCGGTGGTGACATCAGCCTGGTTGGCAAAATTGCTACCGTGGTGCGCCGCTATTTTCCTCAGGTGCGGATTTTACTCTGTGTACGTCAGCCCGCCGATTGGCAACAAATGGCAGGCGCAGTGCAGTTGCTGGCTAAACCTGTGTTAGTACCGCAACTGGCAGCTGCACTGCTGAGTCAGAGCACAGGTGAAGTAAAACTACCAAGGCGTAAAGTCTGGTTGTATCAGCCTGATCCCTTGTTGTT
>JAYRUI010000337.1:0-4203 GCA_041919175.1 Rheinheimera sp.
GCGCGTCCAGAGGGTACAGCTCCAGTTTAAGTTGGTCGTTTTGCAGATTTTGTATTTCTTGTTGCAGCCAGGCGGACGCCTGCGCTGACAGTTCCGTCATATTATAAGTTGCCGCAATGCTGCTGTTACTGAACTGCAAAAACAGCACAGACAACAGCAGTTTGCTGTAAATACCAGGCAAAAATTTATCGTACATTTTCATAATGTTTCAGCTATGCTTTATCGGCAAAGGGCTATAACATACCAAGTATGTCAATTTTTCAGTGACTTGCCGCTGTCTTTCCTCCGCTGCAAGAATCGATCCTGAAATTTTCTGGGAGTCTCACATGGCGGGTATTCTTGATTCTGTTAACCAGCGGACTCAGTTGGTTGGGCAAAACCGACTGGAGCTTTTATTGTTCCGTTTAGCTGGCCGGCAGCGTTTTGGCATTAACGTTTTTAAAGTCAGAGAAGTGTTGCAGTGCCCACCACTGACAGCCATTCCTAAACGAAATAAATTCGTCAGAGGCATCGCTCATATTCGTGGTCAGACTATTTCTGTCATTGATTTAAGTCTGGCAACAGGTGGACGTCCCATCGAAAATATTAAAGACCGCTTTATTATCATTGCCGAATACAACCGCTCAGTGCAGGGGTTTTTAGTTAATTCAGTTGAGCGCATTATTAATATCAACTGGGAATCTATTATGCCGCCGCCAAAAGGCACAGGTGGCAGGCAGAGTTATCTGACGGCAGTGACAGAAATAGATAAAGAACTGGTTGAAATTATCGATGTAGAAAAAATACTCGAAGAAATTTCACCTTCACCAACCACTATTACTTCCGCAGTTGAAACCGAATCCATTATGGCTGATTTAGGTGACAGAACTATTCTGATCGCCGATGACTCCGCTGTAGCACGAAATCAGGTGAAAAGAGCACTGGAAGGTTTAGGGGTCACCATGCATCTGGTGAAAAACGGCCGTGAAGCGCTCACCTACCTGCAGGAAGTTGCCGCCAGTTGTGAAGAGTCAATAACCGAGAAAATCGGTTTGTTGATTTCTGATATCGAAATGCCGGAAATGGATGGGTATACGCTGACGGCAGAAATCCGCCTGGATCAAAAACTGAAAAAATTGCATGTGATCCTGCACACTTCCTTAAGCGGTGTGTTTAATCAGCAAATGGTACAGAAAGTTGGCGCAGACGATTTTATTGCCAAGTTTAATCCTGACGAACTTGGCGAGTCGGTACGCAAGTGGTTACATACTGATTAATAGGTGGCATCGCAGTGGCGAATAAAGAGCTGCATGACAGTGAATACAAGCTGTTCCGGGATTTCCTTGAACAGCAATGTGGCATAGTGCTGGGCGACAACAAACAGTATCTGGTGAAAAGCCGGCTCGGGCCTTTGATGCTGCGCTTTAACCTGGCAAGTTTGTCGGAGCTGGTGAGTAAAACACTGAGCCCCTTTGAGCGGCAACTTCGTTCCGCTGTGATAGACGCTATGACCACCAACGAGACCTTGTGGTTTCGCGATACCTATCCTTATGAATTGCTGAAAAAGCAAATATTCCCTGAACTTGAGAAAGATCACCGCACCGTCAAAATTTGGTCAGCTGCCAGTTCATCAGGGCAGGAACCTTATTCTATTGCGATGACTGCACTGGAATATCAGGCGCAAAGGCCTTCTGCGTTTAGCCTAGGGGTGCAAATTCTGGGTACTGATATCTCCAATGCTATGTTGGAGCATTGCCAAAAGGCGGAATATGACGGTCTGGCCTTGTCGCGGGGGTTATCACCGGAACGGCGCAGCAAGTTTTTTGAAGACAGCGGCAATGGCATGATGCGGGTGCGGGATGCTGCCCGTAAAAATGTGTCATTCCGGCATTTAAACTTACTTGACAGCTATACCTTGCTTGGCAAGTTTGACATCATCTTTTGCCGTAACGTGTTGATTTACTTCTCCCCAGAAGTAAAAGCCAAGATTATTCGCCAGTTTGCCCAGTCGTTAAACCCTAAAGGTTATTTGTTTTTAGGTGCTTCTGAGTCGTTGTCGAGCATTAACACCGATTTTGAAATGATCCGCTGTAACCCCGGTATTATTTACCGTAAAAAAAGTTAATCAGCCAATCAGCCGACAGCCGTCGGCTGATTCATTGATAGTTTCCGCGTTATTTCCCGCACACTTTTCCCACTATTTAAACTTTTGGCCTGAGTTTTGCTAAAGAAATTCTGTCATTCACAGAATAGAGTGCTGCATCATGGCAATCAGCTTCGACCGGGCCTTTGGCCTGCATCCTCAGGGGATGTTACTCAGAGAAAAACGCTCCGAAATATTGGCCGACAATATCGCCAATGCGGACACACCGGGTTTTAAAGCCAAAGATCTGGATTTTCAGACTGCATTAGCCAATGCACGCTCGCATCAGAGCGCTTCTGTCAGCCGCACTCATGAAAAACATTTTGTGATTTCAAGCGACATGCGCCATGAAGTGAAGTTTCGCAATGTTGAGCAAACAGATACCGGCGACGGTAACAGTGTGGATATTCACCGCGAGCGCAACGCATTTAGCCAGAACAGCATGGAATATCAGGCATCACTGAATTTTCTGAATGGAAAAATCAGTGGTTTGAAAAAAGCTTTAGGTGGAGGTCAATCCTAATGAGTTTATATCGGGTGTTTGATATTGCCGGCTCCGGTTTAACGGCGCAGGCGCTGCGGCTCAATACCACCGCCAGTAATATTGCCAATGCCAATACCGTCAGTAGTAGCATTGACCAGACCTATCGTGGCCGTCATCCGGTGTTTGCCGCCGAACTTGACCGCGCTCAGGAACAGCAGGGTGCAGGTGTAAAAGTGATGGGGATTGTCGAAAGTGATGCGCCTTTAACCACTGAATACAATCCAAGTCACCCAATGGCCGATGAAAATGGTTTTATCTACAAGCCTAATGTGAATGTGATTGAAGAAATGGCGAACATGATTTCTGCCAGCCGTTCATATGATGCCAATGTGCAGATTGCCGATGCAGCAAAACAAATGCTGAGCCGCACCCTGACACTTGGCCAGCGTTAAGGAGTAACCCATGACAACGGTTAGTAATAACACCAATAGTGGCAATAGTTATCTGGACAGCCTGAAGGGCACAGATAAAACCAATACTAAAACAGACGCTGAAAAAGCCGGTGCTTTAACCCAGGCCGACTTTTTTGCGTTATTAACACAGCAACTGGCGTTTCAGGATCCGACAAAACCTGTTGAAAACGACCAGATGATTGCGCAGATGACCAATTTCACCATGGCCGACGGTATTAGTTCACTCAATACCAACTTTAAAGAATTTGCCAGTGGTATGGATTCGAATCAGGCGTTGCAGGCTTCCAGTCTGGTTGGGCGCACTGTGCGGGTCAGCTCAAATCAGGTGCCTTTTGATGGCACTAATATGACGGTAGGGTCGACTGAAGTACCGGCCAACACCAGTGTGATGACGGTGAAAATATTTAACGCCGCCGGTGAATTGGTGCGCTCAGAGCCTGTGGAAAGTCCGGCAAGCGGTAAATTCGATTTTGTCTGGGATGGCAAAGACAATGCGGAAAAAGCCTTACCTAAAGGTATGTACACCGTCAAAGTTGAAGCATCCGTGAATGGTAAAACCGAGGCTCTGCCAACATCTTCTTATGTACCTGTAACCAGCGTAACCCTTGGTAAAGGTACAGGTGATATGACATTAAATCTGTTCGGTTTAGGTGCCAAAAAACTGTCAGATATTTTAGAAATTGCAGCGGGCTAAGTCCGTCAACGAGGTGAACTATGAGTTTTAATATTGCATTAAGTGGTCTGGCAGCTGCCCAGAAAGATTTGGATACCACAGCAAACAACATTGCCAACGTTAATACCACGGGTTTTAAAGAGTCCCGTGCTGAATTTGCCGATGTGTATGCTGGTTCTATTTTTTCCTCGAACCGCACCAAAGTCGGTGACGGTGTGTCAACGTCGATGGTGGCACAACAATTCAGTCAGGGTGCGCTGAAATTTACCAACAACTCGCTTGATTTGGCTATTACCGGGGATGGTTTTTTTGCCATGACACCAGGCCTGGCTGACCGCGATATGTCTTATACCCGCGCCGGTGCTTTTAAACTGTCAAAAGAGAATTTTATTGTCGACAACAACGGCAATTATTTGCAGGGTTATCCGGTCGACCCAAGTTCTGGTTCGGT
>JAYRUI010000338.1:0-4197 GCA_041919175.1 Rheinheimera sp.
ACAGCAACTGGGTGATGGCAGTCAGTTTGGAGTCCGGCTGCAATATTCCGCTGAAGGTGAAACCGGGTTGGAAACTGCCGGCGGTATTAAAAAAGCATTGCCGCTGCTGGGTACAGAACCTTTTTTAGTGGTGAACGGTGATGTACTGACGGATATCAATTTTGCCGCTTTAACACAGAATTTAGCGCCAACTATGCTGGCTCATCTGGTGCTGGTGCCGAATCCGCCACAACATCCGCAGGGGGATTTTGGTTTTGATGCTACAACCGCCCTGGTGAGCAGCCACAGTGATGAACAATTTACTTTTAGTGGTATTGCGTTGTACCGGCCGGAATTTTTTGCAGAGGTGCCGGATGGCAAACAAAAACTGGCGCCTTTTTTACGGGACGCTATGGCGCAACAGTTGGTTAGTGGCGAAATCCATTCAGGTTTTTGGGCAGATATCGGCACGCCACAGCGACTGGCAGCGGCGGATCTGCAATTTCGTCAGCAGGAGGGCAGCTGATGTGGGGTAAATTATTGGGCGCTATGTTTGGTATGGCGCTATTTAAATGGCCGGGTTTAGTGCTGGGGTTGTTAATAGGCCATTGGTTTGACCGTAGCTTGCGCTCGTCTTTTGAAGCGTCCGGTGGTTTTGCCGCGCTCAAGCGTGACAACAGTGAAGCCCAGGGCGTGTTTATGTACAGCACCTTCTCGGTGATGGGACATATCGCCAAAGCCGATGGAGTGGTGACCACTGCGCATATCGATAAAGCGACCAGCTTTATGCAGCAGCTTGGGCTGAACAATAGCCAACAGCAGGAAGCGCAACGGGCTTTTCGTGAAGGTAAAGCGGCCGATTTTCCGGTGGCAATTCAGCTGGCCTTATTAAAACAAGCGTATCGCTGGCGGCCGGACATGCTGCAGCTGTTTTTGGAAATACAAATCAGTGTGGCTTATGTCGACGCCCATTTAAGCGCAGTGGAAGAAAAACTGTTGCAACAAGTGGCGGATGCTTTAGCTATTTCTGCCAGCAGACTGCAATATCTGCTGGGGCGTTATCAGGCGGAAGCACGTTTTGCCAAAAGACCACGCCAGACCGCAGCCAAAGCGGATACCTTGCAGGATGCTTATCAGTTACTTGGTGTAGAAGCCGGTTGCAGCGAAAGCGAGCTTAAAAAAGCCTATAAAAAACAAATGGCGCAGCATCATCCGGACAAACTGATGTCGCAGGGCTTGCCTGCTGAAATGATGGAGCTTGCCAAACGTAAAACTCAGGATATTCAGGCCGCTTACGAAATTATTAAACAAAGCCGGCTGTAACTTTGGTTGCTGGTCATCACACAGACACAGTCAGCACAGTGCTGACTGTGTGGTTGAGCTGATGGCGAGGTTTAAGAAGCAGAAGACCGGTTTGCAAAGTGTTTATATGCAGAGTTAACTCTTGTGATAAAACATAAAATACACCGCACCTAACAAACAAAAACCCGCGTACACATAATTCCACTTAAAAGGTTCTTTCATGTACAGCAGGGCAAAAGGAATAAACACCGATAAGGTAATCACCTCCTGCAAAATCTTCAGTTGCGCCAGCGACAGCACCTGTGAACCGATGCGGTTGGCAGGCACCATCAGCATATATTCAAAAAATGCGATGCCCCATGACACCAGAATAGCGACGTAAATCGCCGAGCCTTTCAGGTGTTTCAGATGACCATACCAGGCGAAGGTCATAAATATATTACTCAGAAGCAGCAGAATAATAGTGCTGTAAACCGGGCTGATCCCAAACATCAAAAACCTCAGAAAATTGGCAAAAACTGTCAGGATCCTAGCATGTCCGGTGCCGGAACAGCAGCTGTCTTTCAATGGCTCCGCTGATGATAAAGGTATAAATTTTAATCATATTTTCCTTGCAATGGTCAGGTGCTGATCTAGATTTAGCGGTACTGAGTGCCGGTTGTATGCTTTTAGGTACTTTATTGACGATTGATTAACAAAGGACTGTCCGCCATGCGCCAGAATCTGCCGGTCACAAGTAAAGAACGTACTTTTCCCGCTGAGCAGCGGCTTATTTCTTCCACCGACGTGCGTGGCAATATTCAATATTGTAATGATGCTTTTGTGGATATCAGCGGTTTTACTCGTGATGAACTGATAGGCCAGCCACATAATCTGGTACGTCATCCGGATATGCCGGAGGCTGTGTTTGCCGGCATGTGGGATTATCTGAAAACCGGCAAATGCTGGATGGGCGTGGTGAAAAATCGCTGCAAAAATGGCGATTATTATTGGGTGAATGCTTATGTGACGCCCATTCTGCAGCATGGCCAGTTGGTTGGCTTTGAATCGGTCCGGGTAAAACCTACAGTGGAGCAGGTGCAAAGGGCGGAGCAAGTATACCGGCAAATGAAAGAAGGTAAAAAACCGGCCGGACAGTTATTGCCTGAAGGTTTGCGTTTACCCCTTGGCGCTGCCGCTGTGCTGGTGATCACTGTTGCCGCCGCCAGTTGGCTGGGGCATTACGGTGCTGGGGTTGCTGCTGCGGCTAGTAGTTTTGCGATGGTATGGTTTGAGCGTGCCGGCACAGCGCGCGCCAGAGTGCAGTTACAGGCGCAGCTGAGTAACCCTTTTTTATGCCCTGTTGCCAGTCAGGTGTATACCGGAAAGTCTGATAGCTGGGGCCAGTTGGAATTGGCGCTGGTCACTGAATCCGCCCATTTACGGACTGTATTAACCCGGCTGGAAGATGCGGCTTTGCTGGCATCCAGGGAGTCGGCGCAGGCGCATCAGTTATCGGAAGCAACTTTGGGCTCTATCAGTTCACAACAACAGGAAACGGATCAAACCGCCACTGCGATGAACCAGATGACGCATACCATTGCTGAAGTGGCGCAAAATGTTCAGCTCACCTCCAATCAGGCCGCCAATGCCAATGATCTCACCAGCCAGGGCCAATTGGTTGCACAACAAACCAAAGAAGCCATTAATGCTTTAGCCAGCACAGTGCAGGCCATTTCAACTGCGGTCACTGATTTAGCAACTCAAACCTCAAGCATTACCCAGGCCGCTGAAATTATTCAGCAAATTGCCGAGCAAACCAATTTATTGGCACTTAACGCTGCGATAGAAGCGGCCCGCGCCGGTGATCAGGGCCGTGGTTTTGCTGTGGTTGCTGATGAAGTGCGGCATTTAGCGCAAAGAACACAAGAATCAACCAAACAAATTCAGGTGATTATTAACAACCTGCAAAGTGGTGCTTCGGCTGCCGTCTCTGCAGCCAATGATGGGATCCATGCCACAGAACTCGGGGTCGCCAAGGTACAGGAAACAGAGCAGATGCTGAGTGGCATTATGGAGGCGGTGAATATTATTGCCAAAATGGGTCATCAAATTGCAGTGGCGGTGGAAGAGCAAGCCCATGTGTCTGAAGATATTAACCGTCAGGTGAGCCGTATTGCCGATTTGGCCGGCGACAGCTATCACAATAGTGAGCAGGCAGCCGCTGTCAGTAGTGATTTGGAGCGTAATGCAGAGTCGTTATATCAGCTGGTTGAGCGTTTTAAAAAATAAGCTTTGTGTATTGCTAAGAAAGGGCGCTTCAAGCGCCCTTTCTTATGAGAGCAAACGGCGGCGTTTAATAGCCCAGATAACTCAGCCAACCGTTGACTTCGCTGAATAACCATTGCTGGTTATGACGATCGTCCATGCTTCCCGGCAAAATGCGTTGCCGGTATAACTCTTTAATATGTTTACGCACCAGCTGCAAACGCAGTGTGCTGCTCGCCAGCACAAATGCATTGTCATTTTGCTGCTGAATATCCAGCGTCGGCACTTTGTGTTTAGCCAAGGCCAAAGACACCGCATCATTTAAAGCAGGCTCTGCCAGATAAGCGCTTAGCAGCACCAGGCCGTCGGGTTTTGCCACCTCACTGCTCTGATACAGCTGATTTAAGATGGCGCCACTGCTGCCTTGGGCCACTACTATCACACTGCCGTTTTTGCTTTGCGCTTTTTCCATCGCAGCTTGCAGCCGCAGCAACAATTCATTTTGATAAGTTAATAAATTTTCAGCATCAGGCTGAGGCAAAGGATCTGGCACCATCACCGCCAGCGTGTTCCAGCCATAGTCCACCAGTTGTTGGCGCAGCATATTAATGGCGCGTGGGCTGGCGGCATGTTGTGACCAGTCCGGCAATAAAATCACCGTGCCTTTGG
>JAYRUI010000339.1:0-4194 GCA_041919175.1 Rheinheimera sp.
GGTGCGAATTCTAGTGGAATGATTTAGGTGGTGCAACTCTAAAACTGAAAAAAAGCCATATTTTTGCGCTGAATGCTCAATAGATCGCCAAAAGCGACATTATTTGCTGAGAAAACCTTGAATATGAGCCCTTTGCAGCTGTGCTAACTAGCTAAAATCCCCATTTCGACAAATTTTATCGATATAAAGGCTTAAACCACGAAAAATCAGCAATGGGTCCAGCTGACAATTAAATTCTGTCAGATAAGGCAACAATAAGGAGGCATCGCCACCGGTTAACACAATCTGAGGCACGGCTTGCAACAACATCGCCTGCTTCACCACAGCAACTGCTGCTGCGAGGCAGCCATTCTGCAAACAGGCGCTGGTTTCAGTGCCAATTTGTAGTTCAGCATTTTTCATACTGTTATTAAAGACTTTTGCCGTGTGACCAATAACAGCTTGTTGCTGTAATCGAAAACCAGGAATGATCCAGCCGCCCAGGTGTTGACCATCAGCACGCAGCCAATCCAATGTTAATGCGGTACCGGCGTCAATCACCAATAAATCCATTGCCGGATGCAGTTCTCTGGCGCCTAACATGGCCAACCAGCGATCAACGCCTAACAAAGCTGGCTGCTGATATTGATTTTTCAGACCTTTTTTTTCCGCTTCGCTACTGATTTGACACCAGGGTTGAGTGACCAAAGCACTCTCCTGGCGAACTGATTCAATACGATCACCATTGGCTACGGATGCACAAAAAACTGCATCAATTTTGTAGTTTTTTAAGGTTTCGGCATGATGGTCAGCTAGAAGGGTTAATTGCCCTGCCTGATGTAACACGGCTTTTGTTCTGCTGTTACCAATGTCCAACAACAACTCAGCCATGTTCCGCACTCCTTAAACTCAGCTCACCACCGAAATAACTTTGCAGCTGACCATCCTGCTCTAATAACAAAGCACCTTGATGGTCGACTCCGGCACAAAGACCAAAAACTTTGCGTTCTCCACTACTTAAATACACTGCCTTGCCCAAAAACTGATCTCTTTGATTAAAGGCAGCAGCGAAAGCAGTAAAACCTGATAATTCAAATTCTGTTAAATGGCGGCAAATATTCTGCTGCAATAAAGCGATCAGCTGATTGCGGTTTACCGGCATATCCAGATGTTGTTGTAAGTCTGTCCAGGCCTGGTCAATTTGCTGCTCTGCCGCATCAGGCATACGGATGTTCAGCCCTAGCCCTATAACCAGATCACATTGGGCGTGGCTTTGACCGGCGAGCTCTATCAGAATGCCGGCTAACTTTTTTTGTTGCAGATAAATGTCATTGGGCCACTTCAGCTTCACCGGTAATAGGTATTGAGATTCCAGCACCTCAGCAACGGCTATACCTATCACTAAACTCAGACCCATAGCAGCCTGAATGCCTTGTTCCAGTTGCCAATACATTGAAAAATAAAGGTTACTGCCAAAAGGTGAAAACCATGGATTACCGCGACGGCCACGCCCTGCAGTTTGGGCTTCGGCTACCAACACCGAGCCTTTTTGCAATGGCTGGCCATCCTGTTGTTTTTTCATTAACTGGCTATTGGTGGAGTCGGTCACATGTTGCAGCAAAATATCCGGCATGCCCGCCTGCTGATGCAACTTAATTTGCTGGGCGTCCAATAATTGCAAAGCAGATGCCAGGCGGTAACCTTTGCCTTTAATAGAATAAATATCGAGCCCATACTGCTGCAGCTGATGGATATGTTTTGCGATAGCAGCTCTGCTGATCCCCGCTTGTGCCGCTAAAGCTTCTCCTGAATACAACTGGCCGTCGGCCAATTGCAAAATAAGCTGGCGTTGCAGTGCCAGACTCTGCGGCAGAATTTTAGTCATGATGGCGTAACAGCCTGACTTCGGGTTCCAGCTGCACCTGAAATTTATCTGATACTGATTGCTGAATTAACTCAATCAGTTGCAATAGCTCAGCTGCGGTGCCTTGCCCCTTATTTACCAGTACCAGAGGTTGCTGTTGATAACAGGCAACGTCACCCAACTGGTAACCTTTTAACCCAACTTGCTCTATCAACCAGGCAGCGGCAAGTTTAACCTGGCCATCCTTTTGTGGGTAATTGGCTATTGCCGGATAACGCTGTTGCAACATCTGAAACTGAACGGCCGGCACCAGCGGGTTTTTAAAAAAGCTGCCACAATTGGCCAGCTTCGCAGGGTCTGGCAATTTTGCCTGCCGCACTGCTATTACAGCATTCATCACTTCAGTCAGGCTGGCACCGATTGTTAAATGGTCCAGACCTTTGTAATTGAGTTTGGCGTTGCCACGCCTGTTCAGACAAAAGCCAACAGCGACAATCACGCCTTGACCGGCAAGCTGCTGTTTAAAAATGCTGTCGCGATAGCCAAACTGGCACTCAGCCGCTGTCAAACGTTGCACCTTGCGACTTTGCCAATGGAAAAAATCAACATAACTACAGGTATCGGCAAGTTCTGCGCCATAAGCACCAATATTTTGCACCGGAGCAGCACCAACAGAGCCAGGGATCAGCGCCAGATTTTCCAGCCCCCACCATCCTTGTGCCACACTCCAACTGACCAACTGATGCCAGTTATGGCCGGCCTCAACATGCAAATGCAGTTGGTCACCTGAAACGTCGAGCTGACGCCCTGCAGCAACATAACGCAGAACTTCACCAGGCCAGTCAGACAGGAAAATACTATTACTGCCCTCGCCCAATAGTAGTGGCGCCTCTTGCGGTTGATAATGCTGCAACTCCGCTAAAGACGACAATACCGTTACTTTTGCTAAGGTTGCCGCAAGGCGAAACGTTGAATATTGCCGGGCGTCTTGCGCCAGAAGCTGCTGCATACCAAATCCACTGCCGTAAAAAACGCTATTGTAATAAATTGCAGCTCTTTGCAGAAGCGTTAATCCGGTTTGCCGCTTAAAGCCAGGCTTTTAACATCGCCACCACACTGCGCCCCAAAGCACTTAAGGCATAACCACCTTCCAGACAGGCAACAATACGGCCGTCACAATGACGACTGGCGAGCTTCTTCAGTGCCGCCGCTATCCATTGATAGTCACTCTCCCGCCAACGTAAATGTGCCATCTCATCTTCATAATGCGCATCAAAACCCGCCGAAATTAAAATGAGCTGCGGCGAAAAAGTGTCTATTGCCGGTAACCATTGTTGCTCTGCAAACTGACGGAACAAGCTGCCGTCAGAACCACCGCTCAGCGGCATTTTCAACATGTGTTCACTGCTGCCAGGCTCGGTAAAAGGGTAAAACGGATGTTCAAAAGAGGAGCAAAACAACACTCTGGGATCATCTTTAAAAATATGTTCGGTGCCATTGCCGTGGTGAACATCAAAATCAACAATAACAATACGTTGCAGGCCATACTGCTGCATGGCGTAAGCTGCTGCTACGGCGATATTATTAAACAGACAAAAACCCATGGCTTGGGCTCGTTCGGCATGATGGCCCGGTGGGCGAATGGCACAAAAAGCCTGTTGATCATGGTTCTGCATTACCAGGTCAACGGCATTAATTGCGGCGCCGGCAGCATAACGCGCTGCTGTGACAGATTTACTCATCATAGCCGTATCATCATCCAGCCAGACCAGGCCTTGCATGGGTTCTTTAGCTATCACCTCAGCAACATAAGTTGCATCATGCGCCAACGCCAATTGGGCATCGCTGGCTGCGGTGCTGTCTTTGTGCTGAAGCACATATTCCAGACCTGAACTTAAAATCTGGTCGAAAATGGCGTGTAACCGGGCCGGGGCTTCGGGGTGGTCAGCACCAAGATTATGTTGTGCACAGTCGCGATGGCTGAATATGGTAACCGTCATAATCTTTACTCAGTTTGTAACTTTAATTGTAAATTCACTTCGTCAGGCTCTTCTGAGCGCACTCGTTTAAAGCCGGCTTTTTCAAACACAGCCAACATAGCTCTGTTCTCAGCACGTACATAAGCCATCATGGTTTGGATACCGCGCTGACGGGCAATGGCAATCATTTCCTGCAACAGAATTTTTGCCATCCCTTTGCCTTGATGCCGCTCTCGGGTGACAAAAGCCACTTCACAGCTGTTATTGCTTTCGATCAGGTAATAACGGCCAACCGCCTGGATCTCCAACACCGAGCCCTGCTGCTTCACAATACATAAGGCTAAGTCTCTCGATTGATCCACACTAACCAGT
>JAYRUI010000340.1:0-4169 GCA_041919175.1 Rheinheimera sp.
ATCAGGCCGGTAAAAATCAAACAAAAAAACTGCCACAATTTAGCTCCGGCTAAAAACAACAACACCACGCTGGTGCCGAACATCACGATAACTGTGCCTAAGTCAGGTTGCATCAGCAGCAACACCGCAAACACAAACAGGATAAACAGCGGTTTTAAAAAGCCTTTTAAGTTTTCCCGAACTTCGTCATGACGGCGCACCAGATAACTGGATAAATACACAAAAAAGAATAACTTAGCCGGCTCTGCCGTTTGAATACCTATAGGCCCGAGGTATAACCAGCGAGTACTGCCGTTAACGTTACGGCCCACGGCCAATACCGCTAATAAGCCCAGCAGACCAAATACCAGCAGCAATAAGTTGGTGTTGTGCCACCACTGAATAGGGATATTCAGCACCATATAAGCCAGCACCAGCCCAATCATCACATACACCAGATGACGCACACTGTAGTGCATCGGGTTGTCAAACAACCGCTCGGCCACAGGTACTGATGCGCTGGTGACCATCACAAAACCGACACACAACAACAGGATCATCAGCGTAAAGAAAAACCTGTCGTAGCTGCCACCATCTTCTGCTTGCCACCAGTGCGCCAGATCTTCTCCGGCGCGGTTCATCCAGTTCAGTGCCAGCTGTTTCATGCCAGCACCTTCAACACGGCTTCGCTAAACAAGCGGCCGCGCTCTTCGTAATTTTTAAACATATCGAGGCTGGCGCAAGCCGGCGACAACAACACTAAATCACCCGCTCTGGCTTGTGCGGCCGCAGCCTTCACTGCAGCTGTTAAATCAGCCACTTGTATAGCGTCAGGCACTAAAGCCGCAATAGCAGGGCCGTCTTTGCCCAGCGTAATCAGCGTATCCACCTGTTGCTTTAACACTTCGGCAAGTTCGGTAAAATCAGCGCCTTTGCCATCCCCACCGGCAATTAAAATCAGTTTGCCGGTAACGTCAGCGCGTAAACCGGCAATAGCAGCCAGAGTGGCGCCAACATTGGTGGCTTTAGAATCGTTGATAAAGCGTACACCATTGTGGTTGGCCACTAAAGCGCAGCGGTGTGGCAGGCTTTGATAGGTTTTTAATGCTTGTACCAAAGCTTCACGGCTGGCACCGGCAGCCAGCGCCAAAGCCGCGGCTGACAAGGCATTAAACTGGTTATGCCGTCCAACAAGCGACATCTCTGCCACTTTTAACAAAGGTGCACCAGCGACCTGCAACCAGGCTTCCCCCTGATGCTGCACCACACCATAGTCGGTACCGTTCAGATTGATAGCAATTTGTGCCGGCACCTGAGTTTGTGGTTTGGTCAGTGCATCGTCTGCGTTATAGACCGCAAGCGCTGCATGCTGATAAATACGTTGTTTGGCCGCGGCATAAGCGGCCATAGTGCCGTGGCGGTCTAAATGGTCTTCAGTGACATTTAAATTGCAGGCGGCTTTAAGCTTCAGGCTATAAGTGGTCTCAAGCTGAAAACTCGATAATTCCAGCACAAAAACTTCAGTGTCGGTTTCTGCTAAGGCATCGAGCACAGGCAAACCAATATTGCCGGCCGCTATGGCTTTGATCCCGCTGCATGCAAGCATGTGCGCTACTAAAGTGGTGACGGTCGATTTACCGTTAGAGCCGGTAATAGCCACTACTGTTGGCGACTTTTCAGCACTATTAAGACAAAGCGCAAAGAGTTCGACATCACCGATAAGCTGTGTGCCCTGCTTCTGGGCAAAACGAATGGCCGGATGATTGGTATCCAGGCCAGGGCTGACCAGGATCACATCCATACCGGCGAGCCGGTTGGCGTCCAGCTCACCTAAATAAATACCGTCAACTTTTTCCGGCGCTATCGCTTCTAAACCACTGACTTTTAAACGGGTATCCATCAGGGTGGGTTTCACCCCTTGTTTCAGCAAAAAGCGCAAGGTGGCCAGGCCCGACAAGCCTAACCCCAGCACTGCTACTTTTTTGCCCTGAAACAATTTATTCATTCACATCACCCGCTTAACGCAGTTTTAAGGTCGCAAGACCAATCAGCACAAAAATAATCGACAAGATCCAGAAGCGAACAATCACGCGCGGCTCTGGCCAGCCTTTGAGTTCATAATGGTGGTGAATAGGTGCCATGCGGAAAATACGCTGGCCACGCAGTTTGTAAGAACCGACCTGCAAAATCACCGACAGGGTTTCAATCACAAAAATACCGCCCATGATGATCAGCACGATTTCCTGACGTACCAACACTGCTATCACACCCAAAATAGCGCCGAGCGCTAAAGAGCCCACATCACCCATAAAGACCTGGGCCGGATAAGTGTTAAACCAGAGGAAACCCAAACCTGCACCAATAATGCTGGCGCAAACCACCACCAGCTCGGACGTGAGTGGCAAATGCGGAATATGTAAGTAGTTGGCAAACACCACGTTACCGCTGACATAAGCAATAATGGCAAAAGCCATCGCCACCATAATGGTTGGCACTATGGCAAGACCATCTAAGCCATCAGTCAGGTTCACAGCGTTACTAAAGCCCACCATCACAAAATAAGTGGTGACTAAAAAGAACAGGCCCAGCTGTGGCAATACATCTTTCATAAAAGGCACTATCAGGCTGGTTTCGGCCGGTCTGTCTGAAGTGGCATACAGAAAAAACGCCGTGATAATGGCAAACACCGACTGCCAGAAGTATTTCCAGCGCGCGATCAGGCCTTTGGGGTCTTTACGAATGACTTTGCGGTAGTCGTCAATAAAACCAATCCAGCCATAGCTGACCAGCACAAACAGCACCACCCACACGTATTTATTGGATAAATCGGCCCAGAGCAAAGTACTGATGGCAATAGATCCTAAAATCAGCAAACCACCCATAGTTGGCGTGCCTTTTTTAGAGAAGTGGCTTTGTGGGCCGTCATCACGCACTGTCTGGCCAATTTGCAGTTTTTGCAAAGCGGCAATCAGCTTAGGGCCAAAATACAGGCTCAGCAGTAAAGCGGTTAACACACCCAAAATTGAGCGGAAAGTCAGATAACTGAATACGTTAAACGCATTCACATATTGGGTAAGAAATTCGGCTAACCAAACTAACATGCGTCTGTCTCCTGCTGACATCTTTCTAGCAAGTCTTGTACGACCAACTCCATCCGGGCGCTGCGTGAGCCCTTCACCAGAATGGACACTTCAGCCGAACCCGTTAAAAACGGCGCCAGTTTAGCCACCAGTTGTGAACGCGAGCTGAAATGTGCGCCTTGGGCGTGGAACAATTCGCTGGCGTTTTGTGACAACACGCCAAGCGTAAATAAATGATTAATCCCGGTTTGTTTGGCATAAAGCCCCACTTCTTCGTGATACAAACGAGCATCAGCGCCGAGCTCCGCCATATCACCCAAGACTAAAATGCGGGTACCGGCATAAGAAGCCAATAAGTCGATGGCAGCTTTCACCGACTCTGAATTGGCGTTGTAGGTGTCGTCGATAATACGAAGACCAGCACGTGGCTGCGCCACATTAATGCGGCCTTTCACCGGTTTCATGGCGGCCAAACCAAGCTGCACGTCGGTTAAGCTGGCGCCAAGCGCAAGAGTGGCTGCTGCGGCGGCTAAAGCGTTTGCCACATTGTGACGGCCAGGCAACACCAACTGGATAAAACACTGACCATAGGGGCTGTGCATGGTAAAACCGGCACAACCATTGCTGTCGAGCATAATATCTTCGGCATAAAAATCAGCCAGCTGATCGGCGCTAAAGGTCTGCACTTTCAGATGGGTTAAGCGTTGTAACCAATAGCTGTGAAATTCACTGTCAAGCGGCACTATGGCAAGGCCCTGTTCGCTTAAACCGGTATAAATTTCGCCTTTGGCACGGGCCACACCAAATAAATCACCAAAACCTTCCAGATGCGCCGCACCAACGTTGGTAATGAGCGCTACATCGGGTTTCACCAACGAGGTGGTATAGGCAATTTCACCCAGATGATTTGCGCCCAGTTCCATCACGGCATAGTTATGTTGGGGCTCTAACCGCAGGAGCGTTAAAGGCACACCAATTTCGTTATTAAAATTGCCGGCCGTTGCCAATACATTGCCAATACGCGACAAAATCGCCGCCATCATTTCTTTGACTGTGGTTTTACCAACACTGCCGGTGACAGCCACTGATTTTAAAGACAATTTCTCTTTA
>JAYRUI010000341.1:0-4146 GCA_041919175.1 Rheinheimera sp.
TTTCTTCCGCCAGCGCCGCCAGTAAATCGGCCTGATGTTCGTGACTGAGCGGGCCCAGCACTAAATCCAGTTCACCTTCCATCACTTCCAGCAAACGGTACACCGTCAGGTTAATGCGGTGGTCTGTTAACCGGCCTTGCGGGAAGTTATAGGTACGAATTCGTTCAGAACGATCGCCAGAGCCTACCAAAGAGCGGCGGGTGGATTCTTCCGCCAGACGGCGTTTTTCATCTTCAGCCGCCTGAATACGCGATTGCAACACCGCCATAGCGCGGGCGCGGTTTTTGTGTTGTGAACGTTCGTCCTGACATTCGACCACTATGCCGGTTGGCAAGTGAGTAATACGAATGGCAGAGTCGGTTCTTTTGACGTGCTGACCACCGGCGCCGGAAGCGCGGTAAGTATCGACTTTTAAGTCAGCCGGGTTAATTTCAATGGCTTCACTTTCCGGCACTTCCGGCATAATGGCCACGGTACAGGCAGAGGTATGCACCCGGCCCTGCGATTCAGTGGCAGGTACCCGTTGTACCCTGTGGCCGCCCGATTCAAACTTCAGGGTGCCGTACACCCCTTCGCCCTGCACACTGGCAATCACTTCTTTATAACCGCCGTGTTCACCGTCGTTGCAGCTGACAATTTCCACTTTCCAGCGCTTTTTCTCGCAAAAACGGCTGTACATACGGAATAAATCACCGGCAAAAATAGCGGCTTCGTCACCACCGGCACCGGCACGGATTTCCAGAAAGCAGTTGTTATTGTCGTTGGGATCTTTGGGCAATAATAAAATCTGCAGCTCCTGATCCAGCTGTTCAATACGCTCTTTGGCGGCTTTATATTCTTCCTGCGCCATTTCGCGCATGTCAGGATCGGTGTCTTTAAACATCTCTTCGGCACTCTGCAGGTCGTCCTGCGCACCGCGATACTGGTCAAAGGCCTGGGCTATCGGCTCCAGCTGGCTGTATTCTTTGGAAAGCTCACGAAACCTGCTTTGATCTGAAATCACGCCGCCGTCGCTGAGCAACGCCTGCACTTCTTCGTGGCGCTCAACCAGACCTTCGAGCTTACGATAAACCGAATCTTTCATGGGAAATGGGGTACCTGATTAGATATCTACTAAAAAATTGATCAAAGTTTTGGCATCAACCTGCTCATCCTGCAATAAATGGCGGATGGTTTTGGTTGGTGCATGCATTAATCTGTTACTGAGTTTAGTGGCAAATTCCTGCAACACTTTCTCTTTGTCCTGACCACTGGCCAACTGATTCAGCGCCCGTTGCAATAATTCGTTTTTCACCGCATCACAACGGTCGCGATAATCGCGCACCCAATCAATATTGCCTTGCAGTTGCAGCCACTGGCTAAATTCGGCCACACCGGCCGCTATCATGTTTTCGGCTTGCGCCGCCGCCTGCTGGCGTGACTGCATATTCTGCGACACGATATTTTGCAAATCGTCCACAGTGTATAAATAAGCGTCTTCAAGCTCGGCCACCTGAGCTTCAATGTCGCGCGGCACCGCTAAATCCACTAAAAACATCGGTTTATGCCGGCGTTTTTTTAACGCCTGTTCCACCATACCTTTACCCACAATTGGCAAGGTACTGGCGGTAGAGCTAATCACCACATCGGCGTCGGTTAAGGCTTGCGGCACTTGTGCCAGACTGACGACCTGGCCGTTAAACTGCGCAGCCAGTGCTGCTGCTCTGTCGTACGAACGGTTGGCCACTGTTAATTGCAAAGCGCCTTGTTCCAGCAAATGTTTTGCTACCAGCTCTATGGTTTCGCCGGCGCCAATCAGCAACACTTTGACATCGGCCAGTTTGCCAAAAATCTGTTTGGCAAGGGCGACAGCAGCAAAGGCTACAGAAACCGCATTGGCGCCAATTTCAGTGTCGGTACGCACTTGTTTCGCCACCGCAAAGGTTTTCTGAAACAAACGTTCAAACACAGGCGCTATAGTGCCAACCTGTCGCGACTGGCTGTAGGCTTGTTTTACCTGGCCTAAAATCTGCGGTTCACCCAGTACCAGCGAATCCAGTCCACAAGCGACCCGCATCAGATGGGCAGTTGCGGCATCGTCCTGGTGCAAATATAAATGAGGAGCAACTTCGGGCAAGGCCAACTGGTGAAATTTGGCAAGCCATTCAATTACCTGTTTCGATTGTGCCTCGGAGCCGCTAAAATACAGCTCGGTTCTGTTACAGGTCGACACTATCACAGCATCACTGACAGCTGTTGTTGCAGTCAGATCCAGCAAAGCGTCAGCCACTTGCTCCGGTGCAAAAGCAACTTGTTCCCGTAAGGCTACAGGTGCTGTTTTGTGATTGATGCCAAGCGCAAAAATAGTCGTTCACCTGAATAGGCCCAAAACAAAACGGGCGGGAAACCGAAGAAAGCGCGAATTGTACGAAAATACAGAAGGCAAGAAAAGCCTTAACTGTGTTGGCCTTTACAACAGACCAGCGAAAAACAAACCAAATTTATATAAAGTACCGGCCAGCCGTCACAGGCTCAGCTTATTGCAGTCAGTCCGGCTGCACCGCCTGATAGGAAAAGATGTGATTTTTCAAAAAATAATCTGCTGTGTTTTTACTCTGTTGTTGCTCAGTGCCTGTAGCTCTGTACCCGACAAAATTGCAATGCCGTTACCGGCGAAAGAACGCCAGCAAAAACTGGCCACCTTAAGCAATTTTGAGCTCACCGCCTCTTTAGGGGTAAAAGCCCCCAACGACAGCGTTAGCGGCAGCCTGAACTGGCAGCAGCGAGGTGAGTTTTATAACGCTGACATGAATAACTTTATCGGCGTCAATATCTTTAAACTGCAAACCGACAGTTCAGGCGCTACGGTGCAGGTGAACGGTGAAACCCATCAGGCGCAAAGTGCAGCCGTATTATTGGATTATTTATCCGGCTGGTCTTTGCCTATTGCTGAAATGCCGTTGTGGCTTAAAGGCATGGCGGGTCAACAAAGCAGCGAGCTGCGCTGGGACCCTTTAGGCAGGTTAATCAGCTTTAGCCTGCTCGACAGCCAAAACCGGCGCTGGCAGGTGAGTTATCCGGAATTTTTCCCAGACCAGCTGTCGTTACCTAAACGTATCACGCTCGAATCCGGTGATACCCGGTTGAAACTGGTGATCCGGCAGTGGAAACAACAATGAATACAAATACTTTCGTGAACACAAAAGCGCTTGTGCTGCCGGCCCCGGCCAAACTGAATTTATTTTTACATATCACCGGCCGGCGCGCCGACGGTTATCACTTACTGCAAACCTTGTTTCAGATTCTTGATACCGGCGATGAACTGCACTTTAGTGCCAATCAAACCGGTCAAATCACGCTTAGCTGTAACGACAAAAGCCTTGAAAGCACCGAAAACCTGATTTACCGCGCCGCTATGGCACTGAAACCTTATGCCGCAGCAGATGCAGGCATTGAGATCTTTTTAGATAAACAACTGCCGATGGGTGGTGGTTTAGGCGGTGGTTCATCCGATGCCGCCACTACCTTGCATGCGCTGAATAAACTCTGGCAGCTGAATTTATCTGTGGCCGAACTTGCCGCTATTGGCCTGAAACTGGGCGCCGATGTGCCGCTTTTTGTCGAAGGTTACACCGCTTTTGCACAAGGTGTTGGTGAACAGCTGCAAGCGATTGAATTACCAAAAGCGGTTTATCTGGTTGTCACGCCAGCTTGCCATGTCAGCACAGCGGCCGTTTTTACCCACCCAGATTTAATCCGCGATACAACACAGATAAAAACAAGCGATGTACTAAACTCAGTGAGTCAACCGGGCTGGCTCTGGCTGCCTGGTTTGAACTGGCACAATGACTGCCAGCCACTGGTTGAACGTCTCTACCCTATTGTTGCAATAACCTTACAGTGGTTGGTAGAATACGCGCCGTCTCGAATGACGGGTACTGGCGCCAGTATATTCGCTGAATTCCCGGATGAAATCAGTGCTCGTCGAGCCCTTGCCAACTTACCTGAAAATTGTTCTGGTTTTGTTGCGCGGGGGGTCAACCGGTCGCCGCTGCTGACCGCGTTGGAACATGCCGTATAACGAGAGGATGGGCTTGCAAGTGCCCATCCGAAGATTTTAACCGGACTCAAACACCGCCCTGAGGATCCTACCGTGCCCGACATGAA
>JAYRUI010000342.1:0-4140 GCA_041919175.1 Rheinheimera sp.
GTTGGTCTGGCATGATATGGACAGTGGCTGAGTTGCAGGGGGCAACCATCAGCCGTATTGGTGTTAAAGCGTTGCCTGAAGAGACTGAAGCTGAAGTGGCATCGGTCGCCTGAGTCGCAGCTTTGATAAAAAACTGTGTCAGCTGTTGTCTGAATAAAGCTGCTGGTATCTGACCATGATCCAGCAGCAAAAAGGCGGTAATAACAGAAACTTAGCGGTATCCAGCATACCGGACCACCAGAGATCTGATTGCAACATTTGACCCTGCCAAAAGGGTGGCGCCATAAAAAGCAGGGGTAACACTGTTGCGCAGAAACTTAAACTCAGCCATTGAACGCGGAAAAAACGCTGGATTAGCCAGGCGACAACAACCGCCGCCAATAACACGCCAAACCCCTGGGCTAAGTGCATCCAGGCGAGTAAACCATCTGTAGCGACAAAAATACCATTGGGCCACCAGTCCGGTTTTTTCGCGGCAAGCGTAAAGCTTAAACAGAACATCAACAGTGCCGTGTATAACAGGCTGATGCCTGTGGCGGTGATTACATACAACAGAGGTTTTTTCATCCCATTCCCTTCAGGTCATATCAGGCACTGCTCCGCTTGCTACTGTGGCGGGCGATAGGCTTTATTTCGATTCCGACAACAACAGCAATGCCGAGCGGATATCCGGCGCTTGTATTTTTACCACACAACTTTGTGCCAAAGCGAAAAAATGTTGTTGGATCAAACTGATAACCTCTGCTAAATCAAGCTGTTCGTCGCTTGCATAAAGCTTGTGAGTCGCGTCCAGCAGGTAAATCCGTCCCAGGCTGTCAATCAATCGATCGCCATCTGGCAGCAGATGTAGCGGCTGTTGCAGCAGCTGCGCCAGCATTTGTTTATCCATAATCAGTTCGGCTTCCTGTTGCCCCTGATAACTCAGGAGCATTGGAAACTCTGGCTGTAAGCCGGTTGGTTGCATCTTTGTTGTCCTGTCTCATTTATTGCAGTAAGCGAGCGCGTTGCGGCATCACGCCTGCCAAAACGCTGGCATTGTAACCACAGATCACAAGCAAAAAAAACGGCAGCTTAAGCTGCCGTTGTATCAGTTATCCATGGGAGAACAATGGATTAATGACGGAAATGACGTACGCCGGTAAACACCATGGCAATATCATGCTCGTCAGCGGCAGCAATCACTTCAGCGTCGCGCATAGAGCCACCCGGCTGGATCACGGCTTTAATACCGGCAGCGGCGGCAGCGTCAATGCCATCGCGGAACGGGAAAAATGCGTCAGAAGCCATCACTGAGCCTTTCACTTCCAGGTTTTCATCGGCAGCTTTAATACCGGCGATTTTCGCGCTGTACACGCGGCTCATCTGGCCTGCGCCCACACCAATGGTCATGGAATCTTTAGCGTAAACAATAGCGTTGGATTTGACGTATTTCGCCACTTTCCAGCAGAACAATAAATCACGCAGTTCGTCTGCTGTCGGCTGACGTTTAGATACCACTTTTAAATCGTCCAGCGTCACCATTTTCTGGTCGCGGTCTTGCACCAGCACACCACCGTTGACACGTTTAATGTCAAAACCAGTGGTTTTGGTTGACCACTGCCCACAGACCAATAAACGCACATTTGGTTTTTTCGCAATGATATCAGCAGCTTCGCTGGTTGCAGTCGGGGCAATAATCACTTCCACAAATTGACGGCTGACAATAGCTTCGGCTGTTGTTGCATCTAACTCGCGGTTAAAAGCAATAATGCCGCCAAAGGCTGAGGTTGGGTCTGTCTGGTAAGCGCGGTTGTAAGCGGCCAGAATATCGTTGCCAATAGCCACACCACAAGGGTTGGCGTGTTTAACGATAACACAGGCTGGTTCCGCGAATTCTTTCACACACTCAAGGGCAGCGTCAGTGTCGGCGATATTGTTGTACGACAGCTCTTTGCCTTGCAGCTGCGTGGCGCTTGCAACAGAAGCTTCCTGAATATTGTGCTCTACATAAAAAGCAGCTTGCTGATGGCTGTTTTCGCCGTAACGTAAATCCTGTTTTTTCACAAACTGGCTGTTAAAAGTGCGAGGGAATTTGCTTGGCTGAGCGTCTGCTGTTTCATAAGCTGGCAGCATGGCGCCGAAATAGTTGGCAATCATACCGTCGTACTGTGCTGTATGTTCAAAAGCGCTGATGGCTAAACTAAAGCGGGTGGCGTGGGTGGTGGCGCCATTGTTGGCCGCCATTTCGGCCAAAACTTTATCGTAATCAGCAGCGTTCACCACAATAGTGACGTCTGCGTGGTTCTTTGCCGCAGCACGCACCATGGTTGGGCCGCCGATATCAATGTTTTCCACCGCATCTTCCAGGGTGCAACCGGCTTTGGCCACAGTGCTGGCGAACGGATACAGGTTCACTACTACCAAATCGATGGCGTTAATGTTATTGGCCGCCATCACAGCTTCGTCCTGGCCACGGCGCGCTAAGATACCGCCATGCACTTTTGGGTGCAGGGTTTTCACACGGCCATCCATAATTTCCGGATGACCTGTGTAGTCAGAGACTTCAATTACAGGAATGTTTTGTTCGGCCAGTAATTTGGCGGTACCACCGGTAGATAACAGTTCCACACCTTGCGCCGCTAAAGCGCGGGCAAAATCAACAATGCCAGTTTTGTCAGAAACACTGAGTAGTGCACGACGGATTGGACGAGCTGAGGTCATATCGGTTCTCTCTTTAGTATCTTCGCTAAACAAGGGATAAAAAATTCTGCTCTGTGAGCTGTTCTGAACGTGCTGATTGCTTAAGGACTTTATTGGCAATAAGCATAACCGGAAAATCGGGCAACAGGCTCAGAACCTTGTTTGTGGAGCCGGTGCAGCAATTTGCCGGGCGCCAGAAACAAAAAAGCACCCGAAGGTGCTTTCTGGCGGGACTCCTCCCGCGGGGGCATTAACTCATGCCGTATTGTTTCAGCTTCTTGCGCAGCGTACCGCGGTTGATGCCCATCAGATTGGCGGCGCGGGTCTGATTACCGCGGGTATATTTCATTACTTCTTCCAGTAATGGTTTTTCCAGTTCCGACAACACCAGTTCGTACAGGTCGTTGACGTCCTGACCGTTTAACTGTTGCAGGTAGTTCGCCACCGCTTTTTGTACCGCATTACTTAAAGGCTGCGGTTTTTCCTGAGTCTGTACATGGGCGTTGGTGATAAATGGCGAAGTCACGTTTTGATTAAACATTACCAGGTCTCTTTACGTTAGTTGCTGCTAGTTGTTCGAAATAGGTCCACAGAGCATCAAGCTGCGGTTGTTGCTGCTCGATGCCGTTAAATTCACTGCGAAACGCGCCTTCGGCATCATGTTCGGCCAGATACCATCCCACATGTTTGCGGGCGATACGCGGACCAAGCACTTCACCATACAGCTGGTGTAAGCCTTGAACGTGTTCCAGCATAATATCCCTGACTTGCTGCAAGTCGGGTGCTGCCAACAATTCCCCTGTGGTCAGGTAATGAACCACTTCCCGAAAAATCCAGGGCCGGCCCTGTGCTGCCCGCCCAATCATGATGGCGTCAGCACCGGTGTAATCCAGCACAAACCTGGCTTTTTGCGGCGAGGTGATGTCACCGTTGGCGATCACCGGGATCGACACTGCCTGTTTGATAACGCGGATGGTGTCGTACTCCGCTTCTCCTTTATACATACAGGCTTTGGTTCGGCCATGAACCGCCAGACATTGAATGCCGTTATCTTCCGCTATCCGTGCGATTTGCACGCCATTGCGGTTTTCAGTGTCCCAGCCCGTTCTGATTTTCAACGTCACCGGAACTGGTACAGCCTTCACCACGGCCTGAACAATTTTCTCAACGAGTTCGGGGTACTGTAACAGTGCCGAACCCGCCAGTTTTTTGTTCACTTTTTTCGCCGGACATCCCATATTGATGTCGATGATTTGTGCGCCATGTTCAACATTAAACACGGCTGCTTCTGCCATCTGGTCTGGATCACTACCGGCAATTTGTACTGACCTAAGGCCAGACTCATCACCATGTGTCATCCGATTTAGCGACTTTTCGCTCTGCCACACCAAAGGATTGCTCGACATCATTTCTGATACAGCTAAACCTGCACCAAAACGACGGCAAAGCTCACGAAAAGTG
>JAYRUI010000343.1:0-4132 GCA_041919175.1 Rheinheimera sp.
CGTTAAATATTTTGCTTTAAAATACAAAGGCGCAATCAGTACCATGGCCGACATCAACACACCACTGAGTGAGACGCCATAGAGCAAATACGCATAATAACGGCCACTTTTACGGTGCAACGGGCTGCCTTTTTTCGCCAGCATCGGCGCCCAGAACAACAACAGCGCCACAGCGCCGGCAATAATGTGTGCGATTAATAAAAACTGATGAAGATGTAACATGGTTGATTTCCACAAGATTCAGGATGTGCTCACTGTAAATCTTCGCTTCACCGGGCCATAGTGCCGAAAGTCACTATCTTGGGCATGACTTATGGCCTATTGCCGCACCCTGGCTTCAAGGGCATACTGGCCCAATCTAACGTAAATAAATCATGAGCTTACCCCTGTGATCACAGAAAAGTCCGCCAGCAACATATCGCAGCACAGCAGCCAAAGCACAACCAGCCAGCCCACCGACACTCCTCAGCCCTGGTGGCGCACTTTTTTGCAAAAAGAAAATCTGGCGGCGCTCATCAGCTGGGCGGCTTTTAGCTGGATCCAGATGCGTGGGGTTATCAACAATTATGATCTCTACAGCTGGCAGGCATTAAGCGTCGGCGCCAGCTTATTGTTATTTCTGGGCCTTTTTATTGCAGCTCAGGATAAAACGCCGGATAAAACCCAATATCTGCGCCTCGGCCTGATGTGGTTGTTGCTGGTGGTGAATGCAGTGCTGGTGCCTTATGGTTTTACCCCGGGTTTGGCTGTGCTCTGGGTGGCGCTGTTGCCCTGGTATGTGCCCAAACACTATCTGTACTGGATGATTATTCCGGCTTTAGCACCTTCACTAGCGATGACCATTTATCTGCAGGGCGACAATGGCTTTTATCTGATGTTGCTTGTGTGTGGCACCTTTCAGTTTTTTGCCATTTACGCCATGAGCACTGCCCGCGCTGAAACGCTGGCCAGAGAAGCTTTGGCACTCACCCATCAGCAACTGTTAGACGCGCAGGGCAAACTGGCCGAACAAGCGGCCGATGGTGAACGCCTGCGTATCGCCCGTGATTTACACGACAGTCTGGGCCATCACTTAACCGCTTTGGTGATCCAGCTGCAAGTGGCCGAATATCAGGCCGACAACGCGCATAAACCACAACTGGCGCATTGCCATCAGCTGGCAAAACAGCTGCTGCAGGATATCCGCCATTCAGTGTCACAACTGCGGGAACCGCAAAAGCCGCATCTGGCCAGCCAGTGCCGTGCTTTGGCACAAAACTTCCCGCAGCTGGTGCTCGATTGCCGCATCAGCGCCGATCTGGAACTGGATCCACTCTCCACTTCATTGTTGTTCCGCGTTTGTCAGGAAGCATTAACCAACAGTATCCGCCATGGCCATGCCAGCAAAGCCAAAGTGGAAGTGTGGCGCCACCAGCAGCAATTGCATTTACGTTATCTCGACAATGGCCGTTGTGCGCAGTGGCCACTGCAGGAAGGCAATGGCCTGCGTGGTATGCGTGAGCGTATTGAAGAAGCAGGTGGCCTGTTGTTGCTCAGCCAACAACAGCAGGCGCTGCAAATAGACGTCACTTTCAGGGAAGACAAAATATGAGCATTCGTTTAGCTGTGGTGGACGACCAAACACTTGTGCGTCAGGGCATTATTAGTTTACTCAGCCTGGCACCGGATTTAGCTGTAGTGGCGCAGGCCGCCAATGGTGCCGACATTGTCACTTTAGTGGCAGAACATCAGGTGGATTTAGTGCTGATGGATATTCAGATGCCGCAAGTCGACGGCATTGCGGCATTGCAGCTACTGGCAGCGGCAGGCTCAACAGTGCCGGTGATTATTCTGACCACCTTTGACGACCATGAACGGGTATTACAAGCCATGCAGGCCGGCGCCCGCGGTTATTTACTGAAAGATGTGGCGCTGGAAGTGCTGGTGGACGCTATTTATCAGGTGAAAAACGGCGGCAGCTTGTTGCAACCTGCTATCACAGATAAAATCCTGCACTCTTTTTTGCGCCAGCCTAACAGCACCACACCGGCAGCAGCGCCCGCTGATGCTTTATCAGCCAAAGAGCTGGAAATTTTGCGGTTATTGGCGGCCGGTTTCAGCAACAGGGAAATAGCCCAGAGCGTGTTTAAATCTGAGGGCACAGTAAAAAATCAGGTGTCGGCAATTTTATTAAAGTTAGGAGTGCGCGATCGCACTAAAGCTGTGCTGAAGGCAATAGATTTAGGTTTACTTGGAAGCTGAGAACATCGGGGTTTTTATGACACAACAATTGAGCCTGGTCAGTCTGCTGGTGGCAGATTATGACGAGGCTATTGAATTTTATACAAAAAAACTGGGCTTTACGCTCAAAGAAGACAGCCCCCAAGGAGATAAACGTTGGGTGGTGGTCAGCCCGCGTGGCAGCAGTCAGGGCGCTTTATTGCTGGCCAAAGCCTCCAAAGCAGAGCAACAGGCGCTGATTGGCGGCCAGGGCGCAGGCCGGGTCTGGTTGTTTTTACAGACTGATGATTTTTGGGCCGATTATCAGCGCATGCTGGACGCCGGCGTGCAATTTTTAGAACAACCCCGTGAAGAAGTCTATGCAACTGTGGTGGTCTTTCAGGACTTATACGGTAATAAATGGGATTTGTTACAGCCTAAACAAAGCTGAATCACCTGCTCTTTCTTTTGCTGCTTTGCACTGAGGGCGCCAGCGCGCCCTTGGCTTCATCACTAAACCGCCTGCAAAGCTGAAACCTGCCCTGCCTTTGCCACAACACGCAGCACTTTCTTTGGTTGCTACTGGTCTTTGCTGATGATCTTTGCAATTTGTGGTTGCTGTTTCTATTTGATGCTTCCGTTTGCTGCTTGTTTACGCGACTAACGAAGCGTTATTTTTCTGTAATGCTATTTTCGCCATGCTTTTAGCTGTTCGCGGCTTGCTGCTCTTTGCTTATGCCCACCCCAAAATGTAACCGCTCTCAGTCAAAAAAAGGCCGCACACAACTGCAGAACTGTGGTCAAAACCTGATAAAAAACTGACAATTTGCAGCCAATTGTATGAATTACCGCCAAAAATGGGCAATGAAGGCTACAATTGCACAGCTGTGGATGCAATGTCAGGCTGACAATTTTTTATTTCTGGAGCGAAGATGGAACACAGTCCGCAACAACTCAGTATCAGTCATTGTTTTGAAGCCCCGGCCGAGGTGATTTTTCAATATTGGCTGGATGAAAAACACGCTGGTCAGTGGTTATTTACCCACCCCGAAGGACAGCTGAAACACGCCAGTTTTGATGCCAGAGTGGGCGGCCGCTATCGGATAGTGGAGCAGCGTAAAGGTCGCGAGCTGGTGCATAGTGGTGAATATCTGCAAATCAGCCCACCCCACCAGTTGTTGTTTAGTCTGTATCCGCCGGTGGCACAAGCTGAGCCCGATTTAGTCTGGATCACTTTGCGGCCCATGCCTTTTGGCTGTGAACTGACGTTAACTTTGCAGCTTTATGATCAAAAACGATCCACCGCCAAACTTGTTGATGACTGGACTCAATTACTGATGGCGCTGGCTGCGGAGCTAAATAACCACCCGGCAGATTTCCAGCCTGGTGCCCAGTTGAACTGAGAGAAGCCACTTACCGGCTCTACTGAGATGCACAACAGGCGACTTCGGCCACAACTGCCCTTATAATGCGTTTTTTTGTTTAGATCTGGATGGTTATGTACCGCTGCCCGCTTTGCCAACTTCCCCTTATTGCCAACGATGCTGGTTTAAGCTGTGCCAATCGTCATCAGTTTGACCGTGCCCGCGAAGGTTATTATCACCTGCTGCCTGTGCAGCAGAAAAAATCCTTAACTCCAGGCGACAGCGCAGAGATGATCCAGGCGCGCCGTGCTTTTTTAGCTGCGGGTTTTTATCAGCCGCTGTCAGATGCTGTAAACCAGATGTTTTACGCTGCCAGCGCAGCGACAGCAGTTAGCGTAGCGTCAGCAGATAGCCCGGCAGCACCGGCGGCATTGCTGGATATTGGTTGTGGTGAAGGTTATTACAGCAACAGACTGGCCAATACACTGCCAGAGCTGAAAGTGTATGGCATTGATATTTCCAAAGCCGCGGTAAAAGCAGCCAGTAAAACCTACCCTCAACTGCAGTGC
>JAYRUI010000344.1:0-4131 GCA_041919175.1 Rheinheimera sp.
CGGAAGATGATCTGGAACTGTTAATGGAAACTCTGCGCCAGTATAAACAAGCGCAGCAGCTTAGAATTGCCGCAGCGGATATCAGCGGTATGTTGCCGCTGATGAAAGTGAGCGACCATTTAACCTGGCTGGCCGAAGCTGTGATGGACAAAGTGGTGGAGCTGGCCTGGCAACAAATGGTGGACAAATACGGTTATCCGGCAGGGCTTGGCGCAGGCAGCGACAAACAATTTGCGGTAATTGCCTACGGCAAACTGGGTGGGCTGGAGCTGGGTTATGGTTCGGATTTAGATTTGGTGTTTTTACATCAATGCGACGCCAATACTGAAACTTCCGGCGACAAAGCCATTGATTCACGTCAGTTTTATTTAAAGCTGGTGCAACGTATTCTGCATTTATGCACCACCCGCACCGCCAGTGGTGTGCTTTATGATGTTGACACCAGACTGCGGCCGTCCGGCAATGCCGGTTTGTTAACAGTGCATATCGAAACTTACCGTGATTATCTGTTGCAGGATGCCTGGACCTGGGAGCATC
This sequence comes from Rheinheimera sp., assembly GCA_041919175.1. Classification (GTDB taxonomy): domain Bacteria; phylum Pseudomonadota; class Gammaproteobacteria; order Enterobacterales; family Alteromonadaceae; genus Pararheinheimera. The sequence goes on from JAYRUI010000344.1 coordinate 538, forward strand.
AGGCATTGGTGCGCACCCGGCTGATCTATGGTGATAGCGCTATTGCCACGCGTTTTGAACAGGTGCGCGCAGAAATTCTGGGCAAAACCCGTGATATCAGCAAACTCAGAGATGAAGTGTTGTCGATGCGGCAAAAGCTCAGGGAGCATCATGGGCTGGATAACACCGAAGTAAAACATACCGCCGGTGGTGTGGTAGATCTGGAGTTTATCAGTCAGTATCTGGTATTGGCTTATGGCAGCCAATATCCGGCGCTCTACGAGTACAGTGACAATATCCGTATTCTGGATGCCGCTGCTGCCTGTGGCATTTTACCGCCGGAACAAACGGCAGCGCTGCAGCAGGCGTATCAGGATTTAAGGGGCGTTAGCCACCGGCTGACGCTGGAGCCGGCTGATCTGACCGATCTACCGGACCTTAGTTTGGCGTTGGCGCAGGTGCAGGTGCGGTGGCAACAGGTTTTTGCAACCTGATGGCGTTTTCATTCAGTGCCTGACAGTTTTGTTGCAAAAAGTTGTTGGTTTTATCGGTGATCACCGCAGCCCGTTCTTTCGGACACATATAAACCAGCACCGGCTTTTCAAAATCCGGTGCTATAGCAGAGGCAATTTCTTTGAGCGTTTTCAGGTAATTGCCTTCGCTATGAAAATAATGTTTCACCACATAATCCCGCGGTAAAGTCCACAGCAGTTCAATATCTTCAGCGCTGGCATAAGCAATCATATCTTCGCGGATTTTATTGCCTGGTTTAAACCGGCGTTGCATTGTCTTGCCGGTCCAACCTTCTTCCAGCGGCGGCACTGTGTTGGTGCGGGCTGCTAAAGTTTCATCTAAAGTTTCGCTGGTATCGGTCAGGTTAATAATAAATTCTTTTGACAAGTCTTTAGTCGCATCCAGCGAATAACGGATTTGTTCATAAAAACTGGTAAATTCCTGCGCTGCCGCCACTTTAATATTGCCAGTGGTGTGGGTGGTGTTTTTCAGCAACTCAGGTTTGCTCAGCAGCACAGCAGCCACAATGATAAGGATAACTGCTGCCGATAAGTGTTTGATCCAAAACCACATAATCTAATCTCCTTCTTGTACGGCAGTGACCATACCCGTCAAATGCTGCTTTGTTACCAACAAATTTATGCAACAGCAGCGTTAAATACCATAGTCAGTTTTTTGCAGAACCACAGCGCTAAAAATTTAGCTTAACTGTAAAAGCCTTTGTCGTCTGGATTGGGCCTGGTTTTAAAACGCCGGTGCAACCACATATATTGCTCCGGATGCCTTAACACCGCTTGCTCCACCCACTGATTGACTCTGCGCACATCGGCGGCATCGTCCCCGGAAGGGAAGTTGTCCAGTGCCGGTAAAGCTTCTACCAGATATCCGCCACCATTGGGCATGCTGCTGGTGTAAATAGGCACCACACTACAGTTTGCCGCATTGGCAAATAACAAAGTGCCTGTGGTGCTGGCGGTCTCTGCTACGGCAAAAAAGGGCACAAACACAGCGCGGTTGGGGCCATAGTCCTGATCCGGTAAATAAAAACACACTTCACCTGAATTCAGCGCATGAATAAGGCCTTTGACATCTCTTTTGCCAATCATGTACTTATTGCTGCGGCTGCGGCCGTGGTACATAAAATATTCCATCACCGGATTATTGTGTGGCCGGTAAAAACCCACGCTCGGATGGGTGAAGCCAAAGGTGCGGCAGGCGGTTTCCAGATGCAGCATATGGCTTGCCAATAACAACACCCCTTTGCCTTTGGCAAGTTCGGTCTGAATATGTTCATAACCTTTAAAATGCGCCAGCTTTTGATAACGCCAGTCCGGCCACCACCAGGCAATAATAGTTTCAATGGCGGCGCAGCCCGTGTGTTCAAAATTCGCCAGCAGCAGTTGTTGGTGCTCTGCGGCAGTTTTTTCCGGGAAACATAATTCCAGATTACGCAAAGCCACTTTGCGCCGTGATTTTAATAACTTCAGCATCAGACGGCCAAGGAAACGACCCAGCGCCATCAGCATACGATAGGGCAACCAACTCAGCAGATAAGCGACAGCCAGGCCAAACCACAATAACCAAAAACGTGGATGCAGCATCGACCACTGCAAAGTTGGAGCTTTAATCACAAGATGTCCTCGACAGAAAAAACCGGGGCATTGTAACGGAAATTAACAGACAAAACAGGAGGGAAGGAAGGTCCGGCCAGTTGACCGGACCTGCAACAGCAGATTAAGCGCCTAAAGCTCTGTTCACCAGATCTAAATCGGCTTCAGCCAAAGTACCGGCCGCCTGTTTTAACGACAACACCGCCAGGATGTAGTCGTAACGGGCTTTGGTCAGGTTGCGGCGGGCATCAAACAGGTTGCGGGTGCTGATCAGCACGTCAACGATGGTACGGGTACCCACTTCAAAACCGGCTTCAGTGGCTTTTAAGGCACTTTCCGCCGAAACCACAGCTTGTTCCAGTGCTTTAATACCGGCAATAGAAGCGCCCACGTTGTTATAGTTCACGCGGATTTGACGTAACACTGAACGATGGCCCAGTTCTAAGTCTTCGCTGGTTGCGACATAGTTGGCGCGTTGTACATCCTGGTCAGCCGAAGTGCGGCCGCCGGAATACAAAGGCACATTCAGTGCCAGTTCTACAGAGTCTGAATCTTTTTGCAAAGTGTTACTGGTATCACTCAGTGATTTTCTGGCTGTTAAATCCACTGTCGGATAATGACCGGCATCAGCAATATCAATATTGTTTTGTGCAATTTCAACGGCCAGTTTACGGGCTTTTAAATCCAGATTGTTGTCTTCAGCAATAGCCACCCAGTCCACGGCGTTGGCTGGTTGCGGTGCCACTGGCTTAAAGGCCGCAGTGTTCAATGGGGCCAGTTCTGAATGATATTCACCGGTAATTTCCTGCAGCGCTTCTTTGGCGTTTTCCAGAGCATTGGTCGCTGAAATTTCACGGGCCACTACGCTGTCATATTGCGCCTGTGCTTCATGCACGTCGGTAATTGCCGTTAAACCCACAGCAAAACGTTGTTTGGTTTGTTCCAGCTGACGCTCAACTGCACGTTTTTCGGCAACCACAAAAGTTAAATCGTCGTTGGCGCTTAATACATTAAAGTACGCCTGTGATACCCGTACAATCAGCCCTTGCAAGGCTGCGTTGTAATAAGTCTGACCTTGTAAGGCCTGTTTTTCCGCTGTTGATAAGCGTGACCAGTCGCCCCAGTCAAATACAGATTGTGTCAGCGTAATGCCGTTGCCATAAGAGGTGCCGGTGGTACCACTGGCATTGCTGGTGCTGACGCGGCTTTTGGTGATGTCTGATCTAAAACCAATAGTTGGTAAAAAACTGGCTTTGCTGATATCCACAGCCGCCACTGATGCATCACGTTGTGCGGCGGTTTTTAAAACCTGCGGGTCTTTTTTTAATGCCAGTTGATAGATATTTTGCAGATTTTCAGCGTTTACTTGCAGGCTCAGCAGGCCAATAGCAGCACAAACCAGTGAATTTAATAAGGTTTTCTTCATAACCCAATCCTATGGAAAACTAAAAGTGAACGAATAATATCGTGTTAGCGTACACTAAGTCACAAT
>JAYRUI010000345.1:0-4119 GCA_041919175.1 Rheinheimera sp.
AGGCTCATCCGGTAGCGGCTGTTAAAAACCAAGCCAAACCGCTACTGCCACAGTGCTGATGCTCATCAGCGTTAACAACAACCACAAAGGCCACATGGCTTTAAGCCATTTACTAAAATCGACCCCGGCAATGGCCAGCGTGCCCATCAGCGCCGGAGACGTCGGATAAAACAAATGCGCCAGACCATCACCCAGCTGAAATGCCAATACCGCCACCTGCCGGCTGACACCAACCAAATCAGATAACGGCGCCATCAGTGGCATGGTTAACGCGGCCTGGCCTGAGCCGGACGTGACAAAAAAATTAAAACCACTCTGAAACACCAGCATGCCCTGCGCAGCCACCATAGCGCCGTGCCCGCTAATCGCCTCTGCCGCATGGTGCAATAAGGTATTGATAATGGTGGGTTCGCTGGCGCTGGTGCCGCCGAGCAGCAAAATAATGCCCTGTGCAATGCCCACCACCATAGCGGCCGGTAACAGTTGTGCCGCTCCTTGCTTAAAAGCGTCGACATAGTCATTCACGCTGGCGCCATTTAACCGGGCTATCCGCCCCACAGTGCCCGCCAGCAAGGCCATCACAAAAAACTGGGTGGCAATTTCGCGCAGGTAATAGCCCTGCATGACTACGCCCCACACCATCCAGGCCATGCCGCCGAACAAAATCAGCACGACCAACAAGTGGGCAAAACAAAACTGATGTTCAATATTAAAACTGGCCCTGGCGCCGCCATCCGGCTGCGACTGACGCAAACGCTCTGCCCGCCACATAAACCAGCCGGTGTAAATCAGTGTAAAAATCAGCCACATCAGCATGCGAAAGCCAGAACCTGACAAAGGCGCCAGCCCGGCAATACTTTGGGCTATCGCCACCGAAAACGGATTCATCCAGGAAGTGGCAAACCCAATCTGAGTGGCGCCATAAGTCAGCAGCACTGCGGTGATGGCGTCGTAACCCAGCATCCGCACCAGCGGCAATAAAATCAGCGCAAAGGCCATGGCCTCTTCACCCATGCCAAACACAGCGCCACCCAGCGAAAACAAAAATGCCAACAGCGGCAACAACAAACGGGCCTTGTGCTGCAGGCTGTTGATCAGCATTTTTAACGCTTCATCAATGGCGCCGGTTCGCAGCAACACACCAAAACTACCGCCTACCAGCAGAATAAATACCACCACACCAATGGCGGAACCGTGGCGCGAGCCTGAAGTCATGCCATCAAAAAAAGCGGTCAGCAGGCCAGTATTATCGCCATCGGCAAACAAGGCAGCAGGCTGAGCCTCGCCATTGTTGGCTTGTTGATAACTACCAGCGACCAGCAATTGCCGGCCGGTTTCCGCATCCAGGCGGGTTTCAAACTGACCACGAGGCATAAAAAGGGTAAGCAGCGCACACACCAGCAAGACGCCAAACACAATCAGCAGCGTGTCGGGCATTTGCCAGCCTTTAGCTGGTACTGCTGTCTTTACTGTCTGGCCGGCAGCCTGCTCTGACAGGGTCGGCGTTTCAGGTTTTCCGTTTTGATCCATCAGAGTTTGACCTCAGCTTGCATCGGCAAATTGATATAGTGCCACTGGCCATCACTGCGCTGGCAGGCTGCAGGCTGCAACGCCGGGCTGCGCCAGACTAAACCGGGCACTGCGTTGTAAGCTGCCTGATCAATCAGCTGACTGTCCGTTGGCTTAGCCTCACAGCCAAGCTGGCCCTGCCATTGCCCCTGACGCAAATGCAATACATCGCCCGCCAGGATCCGGCTGATCTGCAGCCCGCTGGCGCGCCAGCTGGTTTTTTCGGGCTGCTGTGGCTGATACTGCGCCTGGCTGGTATCCAGCACCCAGGCGCCACCAATACCCAACACCTGCAGCCTGGCGGTAAGGTCCGCTACCACAGCCACACCATTGCCGGCTGTTTTTTCCTGGCTTTCTGTATTTGGCTGGCTGGCTGTGTTTGCCTGGCCGGGCGCCTGTTCCGGCGGCTGATTGCCCGGCTGCTCAGGCGCAAAATTGACACGTAATACCGCGCCTTCATCCACGCCCACGCCATAAGCGGTGCCGGTATCGAGCAATAACCTTAATAAGCGCCCTTCGCGGTTACGCTGGCGAAAATGAGTGTCTGTCACGCCGAGGGAAAAGGTTTGCAGGCCACCATCGGCTTTGTACGTCAGCTGGCCTTCGCCGGCCTGACTGCTGCAACGCTGATGGAGTGCACACAAGGGCGAATTGGGACTGTCGGCCAGCGCCGGCAGTTGCAGCGCCACACTGCTGCGCCCGCCGCTGATCATGGGAATTGCCGTACCAGACCGCCCTGATTGCACCGCAGTACCGGCGCTGGAGCCAGCCAGCGGAATACCGGCCTGCACCCGCTGCAAGAGTGCCTGCGCCAGCGCGGTAAAACTGCCATCCGGCCGCTGCAAACTATGCATGGTCAGCGTTTGGTCACCACCGTTAATAAAAATGGCATCCGCTTGTTGCACCGCCGCCAGCATGGCATTTGGTTCTGCACAAAGCCGCTGCTGATAGGCCGCCAGCTCCGGATAACGTTGGCTGCGGTTGTACTGGCCGTTATAGATAAAACGCCGCTCATTTAAGCCAGTGCAATCGCCGCCCTGTGCCAGTGCAGGTTCCAGCGGCAGCCAGGCGGCATCAGCACCTGCTGCGGTAAACAGCTGCAGGTAATAATCGACCCACTGAAAGGGGTCGTTAGAAGATGCGGTCAACAGCAACAATTTGGGCCTTGCCACCGGCTCACCCCGGGCTTTGGCTCTGTCGGAAGCCGACTGCAAAAAAGCGCGGAACATCTGCTGCACATAAGGTTCGGTATCACGAAACGACAGCTGCATCATGGCGGTGCGGCCATCCTGGCGGGTCAGGCGCAGCTCAAACAAATCATCCAGTAAATTCTGTTCGTCATCACTCAGCGCCAAAGGCGCCAGCGCTGCTAACCAGGCTTGTTCTTTCAGTGGCTTGCCCTCAAAACGCGCCATGCTGGCTTGCAGCCATTGCACTACTTTTTGCTGCCGCGCTTTGCTACCGGGCCAGCCGGGTAAGGTGGCGAGTTTTGCGGTGCTAAAAACAAACTCTTTTTCGCGAAAAGCTTCGCGGGAGGCAAAATAAGCTTCGGCCGCCTGCCGCCGCGCCGGTACACACAAATGTGGCTCGACGCTGGAACACAAAGGTTCACCACCGCCAAATAACCATAATTCTTTGCCCTGCAGCTCTGGCTCATCAGGCAAAATCTGCTGTGCTGGCTGCTTGCCGGCAAGTTGCTGTTGCACAAGCGGCATTGTTGCCGCCTGAACTGTTGGCAACGTTGTCGACAATACCGTCGGCAATGCTGTTGACAGGAACAGGCCCGCCAGCATGGCAAGACGGCTATTTAATGGCTGTTTCATCAAAAATCCCGGGGCAAGGGGCTGCCGGTGCAACCGGCAGCCTGTCACAACATCAGAAGGCATAACGCATAGTCAGGCGTACCGACCTTGGTGTCTGATAGTTCAGGTCGTGCAGGAAATCCGGGTTTTGCCCTTCATCTTCCAGCGACAAGTCGCCTTTTTCGTCATATTCAGTCACACGCTGGGTGTTCAGCAGGTTAAACACGTTCAGCTGCACCACCAGATCTTTCACCGCTTCCGGCCGGTAACTGACACCGGCATCGAGCATAAAAGTCCATGGTGTGCGGCCAAACTGGCCACGCTGGGTTAACTCTTGCTGCCCGTCGCCATTGCGACAATACAAAGTAGAAGGTGCATAACGCTCAAACACAGCGTATTCATCTTCATCCACTGAAAACGGCGGGTAACCAAAACAGCTGACCGGACGGCCGGATTGCACCATCAGATTGGCGTTCAGCTCCACTTCGCTGGTCAGCTGATAACCGCCATACAATTTAAAGGTGTGGCGTCTGTCGTTGGATAAATCACCGTCGGTGCCATCCACAAACACTTTGTGGTCAAAGTCGTTGGTCAGGCCAGGTGTGGCATCTTCCAGCCAGCTGTTCACCAAACCTTCGCTGTTGCCTTTGCTCTTGGCCAGCACATAATTGCCCTGCAGGAACCAGTTATCCTGCTGCGCCCGCTCCCAGAAAAACTCCAGCGCCTGATAAGTGCGTTTGTATTTATC
>JAYRUI010000346.1:0-1012 GCA_041919175.1 Rheinheimera sp.
TGTGCCAAAGCCGGCATGGCAAGCACCAGCGCCGAAGCAAGCAGAGCCTGCGGGAACAAATTCATAAGCCTCATAACGTCAAATCCTGAGTGGTAACGACCAGCGGGATACTGATCTGTGGAATTTGTGCAAAGGATAAGGGCGCTCTGTGACAGTTGTATGGCAGATTAATGACGCTCAGGTGATCGTGAAAAAGGCAAAAAAGGCCGCGGTAGCGGCCATCATTGATTGGAACTTAAGGCTTTGATTTTAAAGGTGCGTACCGGCGCTACACTGATTGCTTATGAGCAGCGCCTGTAAGCAGCCTTAAAAATCGTAGCTGTAACTTAAGCCAAAGCTGGTACCCACTTCTTTTTTACGAACGACGATGTCTGACTGTGTCACTTCCTGCTCTTCACCCAGCAGGTTTTGCACTTTCAGTTTTACTTTAGAGTTAAAGTCCGGGTACCAGGTGTACACAAAGTCCAGCGAGTTAAACGGCTGCTCAAAAGCATCCTGCCTGCCTGCCACACCTGACGCCAGAATACGCTCACCAAAAATGTTGTACACCAACGAACTGCTGTGTTCGCCATTGTCGGCGTCATAGTTCAGCTGCATGTTCACAACATATTTGGAGTGGCCGGTCAGGCGTTTTTTCGGGTTGGTTAAACTGCCGGCAAGGGATGGGTCAATCGATACTTCGGAATCACTTAAGGTGATGTTACCCGAGGTATAAAAACCCGATTGCAGCCAGCTCATATCGTGTAACCACTCGGCTTCGATACCATAGACTTCACCGGTGTCACCGTTAATAAATGTAGCGGTATATTCGGTATCACCCACCGACAACACAGTTTCAATCGGCGCCTGAATGTCTTTATAAAAAGCCGCCAACGACAGGTTGTCGCCATTTTCAAAATAATATTCAAAACGGGCGTCGTAGTTTTTAATCGGGCTGCTGTTTAAACCGGTGCGGCCAATAGTGCGGATGTCGGTCAGTGGGTCGAAGTACACCACGGGCACCACTTCACGT
>JAYRUI010000346.1:1022-4115 GCA_041919175.1 Rheinheimera sp.
CCAAACGCAGCTGATAACTTTCGCCACCTAAGTAGGTCATCGACAAAGCAGGGTAGAAGTCGTCTTTATTGATGGTGCCTTTGGCAATACGGTCGGCGCCGTAATAAATATCCATCTGTTCCCGCGAGAAAATCAGGCTGGAAGTACCAATAGACACTTGTTTAAAGTCTTCATAACGCACACCACCACTAAAACGCAGCAGATTGTTATAAATCACATCAAACTCGCTGTATAAAGCTTCTACTTTTTGCCCGGCCAGATAGTCGTCAGCGTCCGGTGCTGTAGGTTCACGAAAATCTACCAGCATGGCGTTGTTATTAATAAAAGTGTCGCTCAGGTAGTTGCTCATGCCGAGAATTCCGGCAGCATTATCGTTTACCTGCAGCGCCACACCCGTGGTGTTATTCACGGCAAAAGTAGAAGTATTGTAAACACGGGCTTTGTCACTAAAATCGTAACCGCCTTTCAATTCCATTTCGTATTTACCCAGGCTCAGCGGTAAATTCATGTTGCCGCTGTAAGACTTCACATGATCTTCCATATCGACATAAGAATAAGAAATTCTGTTGTCATCGCCGGTAATGCTTGAGCGCTGGTAAGCACCTGTACCACTGTAAAAATCTTCAAAGTTGTAGGTTAAGTCGGTTGGGATCTCAGTTTCAGCCACCGACTGGGTGTATTGCCAGTCAAACCCAAGGCCGCCGTAGTCCAGGAAAGTATGTTGGCCTTTAAACTGGTCGATATCCAGGGTTCGTTCCTGATATTCAAAGTTATGGCTGCGTACTGCCTGGCCAGTGCCCATAATGGTTTTAATGGTACTGGCGTTCGGGCTTTGCAAAATGGCAATTTCAGTTTCGTCTTCGTTGTCGGCCAGATACATTTTGCTGTAGCTGATTTCCTGCTGATCCAGTTTGTAACCCAGATTAAATACACCATTCTGGCGTTCTGTTTCTGTGGTGACTTTGGCGTCCTTCAGCGTGTTGTAGCAGCTGGCCTGTGCATCTGCAGCGGTATTGAGGTTGGTGCTGCACTTGTCAGTGACAGTTTCGGCAATTACACCTGTGCTGCGTTCGCTGTAGTTCCAGCCGGTTTCATAAGACAAAGCAGCAAAAACGCCGATCTGACCACCGAGCCAGGGTTCACTGAAGCTGTCGCCAATATGGGCTTTGGCGTTGTATTTCGGGTCCAAAGACTCTTCGGTCAGGGTGGTGTTGCGTGGTAAAGATTTCAGCAGCTGGTTATTCAGTACCAGTGCCTGCGCCGCGCGGTTGGCGGTTGGCGTATCTTTTAAGCCATTTTTTTCGATGATGCCCCTTAAGCTGAAATCACCGCGGTATTTCACCACACCTTGTTGCAGTGCTTGCGGAATACCCTCGTCGTTACGCTGATAGGTAAAGCCTTTGTCAGCATTGCTGTTTTGGCCTGCGCCCAGTTCAATACCTGCGGTAAATTCAGTGGGTACACCTTTAGTGCGGATATCGATATTACCGCCACCAAAAGCAGCCGGCATCGAAGGTGAATAGGCTTTTTGCACCGACATACTTTCAATAATGCTGGCCGGGAAAATATCCAGCGGAATGACGTTACGGGTTAAGTCCGGGCTTGGGATATTGGCACCATTGAGGCGGGCGCTGGAATAACGTTCGCCAAGACCGCGTACATAAATAAACTTGCCGTCTACTAAAGTTAAACCTGTCACCCGGCGCAGCGCTGATGCAGCGTCTGAGTCACCGGTGCGGGATAATTGCTCAGCACCCAGAATATCGGCAACAAAAGCCTGGCTTTTGCGCTCTTCAATCACAGCAGCGGCGCTGCCTTGCAGCCGGCTGCCGGTAGCAACCACTTCTTCAATCACCTGATCTTCGTTATTGCTCTGCGCTGCGGCAGCTGTTTCCTGCGCTAAAACCACCGGGCTGCCCAGCAGCGCCAGCGTCATCGCAGCGACAATTTTTTTGCGTCGAAAATGCGTATTCATCTGTTTTTCCTGCTTTTTATCAAAAAAAAGGCGCAACAAAGCGCCTTTTTTCCAAGGGATCCACCAGCAAATTAATCTTTATCCGCTGCGGCAACGGCTTCTTTTACCCATTTCGCCCAGTTCGAGCTGGTATCTTTGTCAGATAAAGCACCGATAAAAGCAGCGCCTGCCGGGTCATAAAACGCATCCAGAGTTTTCAGATCGTTTGGTTTGATAGTGATTTTGGTTGAAGCTGTGTTGGTAGAGATACCATCCGCAGCTAAAGCATCAGCAGCAGCACCTAAACGCTGGCTGGCGCCGCCGTTATCAAACCAGGCGGTCATAGTGGTTGTTGCCAGTGGGCCACCTTTAAACACGCCGTCAGCGCTGGTGAATTCGCCATCACAAGCCATCACCACACCGTTCATCTTAATTTTGTTCACTTGTTTTTCACCGTCAGCGATGAAGTTAATGCACTTGGTCTGTACACCTTCTTTTTTCACTAACAAGGTGTTAAAGAAAGAACCGGCATATTCATCGTCAAAGGTCATGGCCAGAGAAGGGGCGTTGTCACGCACTGATTTACCATCGGTCGTGATCACTGTCACGTTGGCAAAGTTCGGGCTTGAAGGCTGAGTCTGAGAATAATCGGCGCTGCCATTACTCTTACGGCCGTCGGCTTCAAAACCACCGTTACCCATAAAAATTTTGGTGCCTTTTTTAATCACAGTGCCACTGTCCAGCGTCACATCTTTTTTGGTATCAACAGTGCCATGGCGCACAAACACATACTGGGCTTTACCCTGCCAGCTGGCGTCGATATCAATAGCGTCATCCTGAGTGTCAGTGACAACAATGTTTTTCAGGTTGGCTGCACCACCAAAAAACTCGATACCATCGTCATAACCCTGGTGAATATGCAGGAATTCAAAGCTGGAGCCACTGCCCACTGCGTTTAAAGTTAACGAGTTTAAGTCGTCGCCGTCACCACCCACTTTCGGGCCTGAACCGCCGTACCAGATTTTGGCATATTTGATATTGCCGCTGTTATCGGCGTTGTCTTTACCACCGTAGTAGCTGACGATACCTTCTGAAGGCACGTTACAGGCACCGGCTTTGGCATCTTGGGTTCCGTTACG
>JAYRUI010000347.1:0-4105 GCA_041919175.1 Rheinheimera sp.
AGCTGGAATTGCAACAATTACCGCCCTCTGTGCTTTTTATGCCAACCTGGTTTCCGGTTGAACCGACACTTGCTGAGTTAATCGCTTATCTTGAGCAGGCAGAACGCAATCACAGCATTGCCAGTATCACGTTTCATGGCGTGGGCGGTGACCACCTGCAGGTGGATGCCAACATACATCAGCAGTTTTTGGCTTATCTGGCGGCAAATTCCCAACGTTTTCAGGTTGATACAGCGCTGAATATTAGCCGGCAACTTGCGTTAGCAAAACGCTGAGTCAGCCCTGAATCGCAGCTTCATCAGACAACTCAGGCTGAGAATGGACCAAAGACTTCTTAAAAAAATGCAAAAAGGCGGGAATTCCCGCCTTGTTATTGGATCTGTGACCTGACCGTTGTTAAATCAGCCTGGCCACCAGTACTGCATGGCAGTTATTTTGCTGCCGGCAGCGCTGTTATCCCCATATTAAACAGCGTAAAACCAAAAGCATCGGCCGCTTGTTCAATGGTTTTTGACACAGGCGTGCCAGCACCATGGCCGGCATTGGTTTCAATGCGGATCAGCTGCGGGTTGTCGCCACCGGCTTTGGCCTGCAGTTCAGCAGCAAACTTAAAGCTGTGCGCAGGTACCACACGGTCATCATGATCGCCAGTGGTCACCATAGTGGCCGGATATGCAACGCCTGCTTTTACGTTATGCACAGGTGAATAGCCTTTCAGGTATTCAAACATTTCTTTGGATTGCTCCGCAGTGCCGTAGTCATAAGCCCAGCCCGCGCCGGCAGTGAAAGTGTGGTAACGCAGCATATCCAGTACACCAACTGCCGGTAATGCTACTTTCATTAAATCCGGACGCTGTGTCATGACTGCCCCCACCAACAAGCCGCCATTAGAACCACCGCTGATAGCTAACTTGTTGTTTGAAGTGTATTTATTGGCAACCAGATATTCACCTGCCGCAATAAAGTCATCAAACACATTTTGTTTTTTCAGCTGAATACCAGCGTTATGCCAGTCTTTGCCGTATTCACCACCACCGCGCAGGTTAGGTACTGCATAAATGCCACCCATTTCCATCCACACCAGGTTCGACACACTGAATCTTGGCGTCAGGCTGACGTTAAAACCACCATAACCGTACAACATGGTTGGGTTAGAACCATCGAGCTGCAACCCTTTTTTGTGGGTGATGATCATCGGCACTTTAGTACCGTCTTTGCTGGTGTAAAACACTTGCTTCGACTCATAGTCGTCGCTGTTAAACTTCACTGCAGGCTTAAAATACACCGCAGATTCACCGGTTGCCGGGTTATAGCTGTAGCTGGTGCCTGGTGTGCTGTAGTTGGTGAAGCTGTAATACAACACTTCATCTTTGGATTTGCCATCAAATCCCATCACGGAACCAACACCAGGTAATTGCACATCACGCACCAGCTTGCCGTCTAAGTCGTACTGCTGAACTTTAGAAACAGCATCCACCATATAGTTGGCAAACAGCGCACCAGCACCTTTGCTGACACTCAACACATTTTTGGTTTCAGGAATAATATCAAGCCACTGATCCTGCGAAGGTTTAGTGGCATCAATCATAATAAGGCGGTTATTTGGCGCTTTAAAGTTGGTTTCAAAGTACAACTTATCGCCAACACTGGTGACCAGTTGGTAATCGGCACTGCCTTCTGCATCTAAAGTGACAAATGTGCTGTCTGCTTTAGTTAAGTCTTTGATATACAGCTTGTTACCTGAAGTGGCATTGGCCGCTGTCACCACCAGATATTTGCCATCGTCTGTGACCTGAGCCCCCACATAACGGTGTTTTTCTGCTTCAGTGGCACCAAACAACACCTGATCGTCTTTTTGCGCTGTACCTAACTTATGGTAATACAGTTTGTGCTGGTCGGTTTTGGCTGATAATTCACTGCCGGTTGGTTTGTCGTAACTGGAATAAAAGAAACCTTCGTTGCCTTTCCAGGCAATACCGGAAAACTTCACATCTACCAGCTCAGTTTCCAGCTGCACTTTGGTTTCTGCATTAATAATACGCACTTTGCGCCAGTCGCTGCCGCCTTCAGAAATGGCATAAGCGGCTAAGCTGCCGTCTTCGGTAAACTGTAAATCGGCTAAAGAGGTGGTGCCATCGGCAGAGAAGGTATTCGGATCTAAAAACACTTCCGGCTCAGCACCTGCTTTCTGGCGGTAAACCACAGACTGGTTCTGCAAGCCGTCATTTTTAGAGAAGTAGTTATAAGCGCCTTCTTTGCTTGGCGTGCCGATTTTTTCGTAATTCCAAAGCGCTGTCAGACGTTGTTTAATTTGTTCGCGGTAGCTGATTTGCGCCAGATAATCAAAAGTCACTTTGTTTTGTGCTTTCACCCAATCGCCGGTTTCGGCGCTGCGGTCATCTTCCAGCCAGCGGTAAGGATCGGCCACCTGAGTCTCAAAATAAGTGTCCACCACATCGCCTTTTTTAGTGGCGGCATACTGCAGTTTGGCAACAGGTGCAGCCTGAGTGGCGGCAACTTCAGTGCTGGCAGGAGTGGTGGTTTGAGGATTACAGGCAGTTAACAGCGCCAAAGACAAGGCGCTCAGGGCAACATACTTCATCAGATTCTCCGGTTCTTTCTAAGAGTAGGAACCGGAGCATAACAAAATTGCAACGCCAGACAAAACATTGCGATTGGCACCGGCAAAATAACGACCAATGCCATATTGCAGGGGCTACAGTTATTCGGCCGGGAACAGTTTTAAATCGGTATTAAAACCAAATAACTTGCCACACCAGATAAATACCTGCCATACCAGAACCCCAAAAGGAATGTAACCAAAATAGCCCAAAAACGGCATTTCAGAAAACAGATGAATGACATCCACATAAGGAATGTTGTACACCCAAAAGTTCGGGTTGGTCACCGGCTCTTTTACAAAATACACACTGCCGTGGTTCCAGAATTCCCAGAACAAACCATTGAGCAAAGACGCCATGCCAATGAGTAAACCGGCACTCCAGTCGCCTTGTTTAATATCAGTAAAAGGGTTCCAGATCCCCAGACGTAAAAGTACGCCGGTCATCACGGCAAAAGGCCCAATCCATACCACCCAAAACAGCGGATAAGGCAACAACACCATCAAGCCAATCAGCAAAGCGCCGATGCCAATCAGCCAGTTGCCGTTTAAATTCCAGGCCGGACCATTTTTATAACGGGCCACCAGTTTAGGGAAAGTGTTCAGCAGGCAATACCATTCCAGGATCACCGGCGTGACAGTGCTGTAGGTCAGCAAAAATTCGATGGCCAGTACAGTATGTGACCAGGGCGCCGCTGCGGCATCCGGATAAAACCAGTTGGCGAGCACAAAATAATCGTAATATTCAAAATAAGCCCAGCCGCCAATAGACACCAGCGCCGACATCAGCACCAGCATTGGCTGACGCGAGCACATGGAAGCACCGTTGTTACGATGGTACACCAGGCCATCCAGCACCAGAATAAAACCCCACCACAAAGGGGTAAAAGACCAGAACACCAGCTCACCAAAGGCAGTGGAATGGCTCCACATTAACCACCAGAAAAACAGGTTCACCACCAACCCGGCATAAAACCACCAGGGCAAGGCTTTTCTGGCGGCTGCCGGTTGAGGCGCTGCACCTTTAAACCCCATCAGTTTTGGCAAAAACATCATGCAGCTGATCCAGACAGCACCGATGGCAACGGCAATAAAATACCAAAGGTTAAAACCGGGGGCCTTTGCAACAAACTGCGGAGGGAACTCGCCAAAGCCAGGCGGTAAATGGTTTGGATAGACAAACCAGGACACCAGCAGTGGCAACAACAAGGTTGCCAGCACCGGCCAGAGCAATTGAAAACGCATAGCTACTTCCTTATTTTTATTAAAAAACTTCCCTGAGCCTTAAAACTGGTAGGTCACCCCCACCCCAAGTTGACGGGCTTCACCACGCAACTCAGTCACTGCCGCCAAAGCTGCAATAGAGTCGAATTTAAGCTCGGTGTATTCTTTGTTCAACAGGTTTTTGCCAAACAAAACAACTTCCAGCTGTGGCACAGGCTGATAAGATAACCTGCTATGCCACAAAGTGTAACCCTGTTGTTT
>JAYRUI010000348.1:0-4100 GCA_041919175.1 Rheinheimera sp.
GTCAACAATACTTGGACCAATGCCATCGCCTTTGATAACGGTAATAGTTTGTGAACTCATGCGGGTTCCTTAAATGTGGCAAGCAGGGAGAGAGATGTTGGCCGGCGTCTTATCCGCCTTGAGACAGGACTGGTTTTGGCAACATCGGAAACGCCGCGACTATAGCATTTTTCGTTATTCGTTTCCAGTTGGCGGCAGTTAAGCCGCCATACAGCAGATTAATAACGGAAATAACTAAAAATGATGTAATAAAACTACAGCGAGGGTTGCAAAGGCCAATAACAATGCTGGTGTTCAATCAATAAGTTTTGCCAGAACTGCCATGGATGTTTAGGTAAATCCAACGCCTTTACCCCGGATTTTTGCATTTGTTGCCAATGACTTTCTGAAGAACCGATACCAAAATATACCGACTGCACCAGCAACCAGCCCAATTGAATCAATGCATTAGCGCATTGTTGCTGACTATAACTGTTTTGCATTTCCAGCGGTTGGCGGTAAAAAAGCACAGCGTCTTGCCATAAAGATGAAAAACCAAGAGTTGCTGCCAGCTGGCTTACCTGACGGGGATACTCCGGTTGCTGCCAACTGGTCTGATGACTAAATAACACCAGCGGTATTGTTTGGTTAGACTGTACTAACGGGAACCAACGGCAATTATCTTCCTGGGCTAACACCAAACAAAAACTGCCGGCCAGCAGTTGCGCCTGCAATGGCGTTAACTCAAGTTCTGAACTGTGACTGGCTAAAATTTCAAAACCGGCTGCTAAGCAGTGTTGTAGCTGAAAAAACCACTGCGCATAAGGCTGGTGACAACTTAGCAGTTGTTGCTCCAGCCAACCCAGGCGAAGCAGCACTGGCAAATTGTCGGCGCCTACTAAAGCAACTGCATGGGATAAATCATGGATCTGCAGTTGTTGTCTGCTCATGCGGCTGGCTTGCTGCATTAACTGTTTGGCCAGCTGAGGCTGTGTCTGCAGCCAGGCCACTTGCTGGCGCACCGACTGATTGGGGTTTAATAAATGCAGCTCAGACAAGGTGAGATGGGTTTCAGGTTCAGTCGCAGCTGGTGTTGTGGTGATGAATAAATCCAGCCAGCTTAAATCCTGCAGCTTTTGCGGGGGGAGCAATCGCATGCTGTTAGGATTGATGGAAATGGCTTGAGGCAATAATTGTTTAAGGGACAGCTCCAGAATAAATGCTTTTATCTCAGGGGTTGTTTGGGTGATCAATGCAACCTCACCAACACAGTCACTGCAAAAACGACCGGTATAACTCAATGCTTGCGCCTTGCCTGCCAGCAGGTTGGCAAAATGTAAATCCGTTGGCTGATAAGGCTGTTGCAAAATTTGCTGTAATGCCTGCTCCAATCCAACCGCTGCGCGGGTCGGGCTTGAAATTAACCTGATACTCAAGGTGCTGCAAAATTGCACTGCCACTGCATAGGGTGTTTGTTGATGGAGTGGCTTTTGGATGATGCTGATGCTGCTGTCATGCAGCATCCGTCGCCATTGCCGGTGCTGGAATGTGTTTCCTGCCATTTTCAGGCTGAATAAGCCGGCTTTTTGCAATAATTCATCCGGCTGATTTTCGGTGTTTTTTAATAAAGCGCTGATGCCCAAAAGACGGAAAAAACTGCAGGCAATCAAGTCTTCAGTGACCACAGCGGACCACTTTGCCGCTTGCGCCAGTGCAAACAGCAATACGGCTTGTTTGATAGCCAGTACGCTGCTTTGGCTTTGTGTTGCAGGGGTTAATGCCAGCTGGCTGTAAAGCAAAACAGGTTGTTGTTTGGCCAGTTTACAAAACTCAGTTGCCAGTTGTTCGGCAATCAACACCAATTTGTCAGGCTGAATGCCCTGACCGGCCTGCAGATAATAACGGTCCAGATATTGGTACAACTGTAACAGCGCGCTGCAATCTTTATGCATTGTCGCCTGTCGCCTGTTGGTATTGTTGTACCGCTTGGTCTGCCAGTGCAATTAACTGCTGGTTTTTAAACAATAAAGCGGTGCATTCCTGTTTGGTGGTAATGCCGTCTGAAATATCTCTTTTGGTGCGGTAGTACATCAGTTGATAGGTTGTTTTGCCAATCATTTCGGCTTCGGTGATATCTGGCCCACCTAGTTTTTCAATCAGCTGTTGTTGTGTTAATCCGCTCTGGGGATCCAGCTGACTGATGTATTTATGGTTATAGGCTTCTCTGTCGGTCCAGATCATTTTGGACGGATCGTCCTGATAATAAGTCAGCACTAGCCAGGTTAACAGCGGATAAAGTGGTATCGCCAGTGCCAGCATCAACCAGATGCGTTTGTTCATCGAGAAGCTCCAGTTGTGGTTCAGAGGCCGTTGTATCGCGGGCGCTGAACGACAGCAAATTTTTGACGTTGTAACAGCCTTGCAGTCAATTAAGGGTTTTGAATACAAAAAGCCTGCCAAATAAGCAGGCTTTGTTGATGCTAACCCTTTTGCTGGTTTTTGTCCGGCGAAAACCGTTTAATCACCAACAAGCACGACCAATGGAATTAGCGGGCAATTTTGTAACAAGGCTCGTATTTGCTGCCCGGCAGTTTCATCCGGCCTTGTGCCACAAAAGCTTCCAGCAGATTGTCCATCAGGTGCATCAGCTCAGGCTCGCCTGAGAGTACAAAAGGGCCATGTTGGGTAATGGCTTTAATACCTTCATCTTTGACATTGCCCGCCACTATGCCGGAAAAAGCGCGGCGCAGATTGGCAGCAAGCCGGGCTTTGTCTTGTTCCGGATGCAAATCCAGCGAAGCCATATTCTGATGGGTCGGGGCAAAAGGATGTTGAAAATCGCTGTCGATTTTTAACGACCAGTTAAAGTGGTAAGCATCACCCGTTGCTTTACGGTAAGCCCGGACATCGGCACAACCCTGCTTTAATTTTTGTGCCACTAACGCCGGATCATCAATGATCACCTCAAACAACTCCAGCGCTTTTTCACCGAGAGTTTTGGCAATAAAAGCCTGAAGTTCGCGGAAATAGGCTTCACTTTGTTTTGGCCCGGTCAGAATAACCGGCAGCACCTGATCTTTGTTTTCGTCGTGCAACATAATACCCAGCAGATACAGCAGCTCTTCAGCAGTGCCTGCGCCGCCCGGGAAAATAATAATGCCGTGCGCTGTGCGGATAAAAGCTTCCAGCCGTTTTTCAATGTCCGGCAAAATCACCAGTTCATTGACAATAGGGTTTGGCGGTTCGGCGGCAATAATGCTGGGCTCTGTTAAGCCCAGATAACGGCCGTGGCGGATCCGTTGTTTGCTATGACCGATAGTGGCGCCTTTCATCGGGCCTTTCATGGCGCCTGGGCCACAACCGGTGCAGATATCGAGGCCACGTAAACCCAGCTGATAACCCACTTCTTTGGTGTATTTGTATTCCACTTCATTAATAGAGTGGCCGCCCCAGCACACAATCATGTTAGGTTCGATGGCAGAGCTGATCACACGGGCGTTACGCAAAATATCAAATACTGTATGGGTGATATGCGCACTGTTATGTAAATCCAGCCGGTTTTGGTCAAAACCAAGCTGGGTGTGATAAAAAAGAATGTCTCGCAGCACGGCGAACAAATGTTCGTGAATACCTTTAATGATTTGACCATCAACAAAAGCGTTTGCCGGAGGGTTAAATAATTCAATTTTAATGCCGCGTTCGCGGGCGATCAGGTTTACGGAAAAGTCTTGAAATTGTTGGTAAATTTCAGCAGAGCTATCGGTGTGGCTGCCCACATTCAACACAGCTAAACAGCAGTTTCTGAATAAACGGAAGGTTTCGCTGTTGGAGTTTTGTTTCAGTTGGTCAACTTCCAGCTGCGATAACAAATCCATCGCGCCGAGCGGGTTCAATTGTACATGCATCAGTCTCTCCTTGTTTTCTGAGCTGTACGCCACGCTCCCAACATGGGCCGGCCTGGCGGCAGCCCTGATTATGCGGGGTTAATCTCTGAACACCACTTTGTCACGGCCACTGCGTTTGGCGTCGTACAATGCTTCATCGGCACGGTCGAAAGCTTCACGGTTAGTGTCGGCATTGCGCAGTTCAGTGGCACCAAATGAAATAGTGATAGGTACATT
>JAYRUI010000349.1:0-3066 GCA_041919175.1 Rheinheimera sp.
AAATACCAAGGCCATGCTGGCGAAAGATGGCAGCCAGATAACTCAGTTTGTTGTCGTTACATTGTGGCCAGAGTAACTGGCCAGAACTGGTTTGCTGAAAATGGCCAGGCCCGGTTTTGACCACATTAAAAGGCACCACGGCTCTGTAGACAGGGTTGTTCAGGCTGGCAGACAACATGGTATCCACACCAATGCCATTTTGCAGCGCAATCACGGGCACGTCGGGGCGGATAAACTTTTTGAGCTGTGGAATAAGGTGCGGCAGGCTGGTGGCTTTTACAGTGAGCAAAATCACATCACAGTCAATCAGGCTGACCATTGAGGTGTAAAAAGCCGGTGCTATGGCGCTGGCGTTACCGCCCGGGAAACCTGCGGACAAGCCATAAGCGGCCAGCTCCAGCCCCAGAGCCTCGCGGCCAAAAAACTGCACCGACAGGCTTTTATCCTGCGCCAGAACAGCGCCTAAAAAACATCCTATGCTACCGGCGCCAACAATACCGACAGTGCTGTGAGTAGCAGCACTGCGGGTTTGGGATTGGATATCAAGACCTGAGTTGGCCGGCATAGACGCTTGGACTATTTGCGCACAGTTTGCAGAGTATCAGCGATTAAAAAGGCTAATTCCAGTACCTGATCAGCATTTAACCTCGGATCGCACTGGGTGAAATAGCGCTGGCTTAAATCGTTTTCTGACAAGCCATAAGCACCACCGGTGCATTCCGTCACGTGTTCACCTGTCATTTCCAGGTGAATACCACCGGCATGGCTGCCTTCGGCCTGATGCACCGCAAAGAAATTACGGATCTCGCGCAAAATGGCTTCAAAATCACGGGTTTTGTAGTCATTGCTGGCCTTCACCGTATTGCCGTGCATTGGATCTGAACTCCAGACCACTTTACGGCCTTCACGCTGCACCCGACGCACTAAAGCTGGCAGTTTATCGGCCAGTTTGTCAGCGCCCATGCGGGTGATGAGGGTCAGACGTCCCGGAATATTGTCCGGATTCAGCTGATCAATTAAACGGATCAAATCCAGTTCGTCCATACCCGGGCCAACTTTGACGCCTATAGGGTTGTGAATACCACGGAAAAACTCAATATGGGCGTGATCCAGCTGACGGGTCCGTTCGCCAATCCACACCATATGCGCTGAGCAATCGTACCAGAGGCCGGTTAACGAATCACGGCGGGTTAAGGCTTCTTCGTAATTCAGCAACAAAGCTTCGTGCGAGGTATATAAGGTGGTTTCGCGGATGGACGGCGAATTTTGTGCGCTGATGCCACAAATTTCCATAAACCGCAGCGCTTCCTGAATTCGCTGCGCTATATCCTGATAACGCCCTTTCAGTGGGTTGCTTTCAACAAAACCCATATTCCAGCGGCTGACCTGATGTAAATCAGCCAGGCCACCCTGAGCAAAAGCGCGTAATAAATTTAAGGTTGCGGCTGAATGGTGGTAAGCGGTCAACAAACGGTTTGGGTCTGGTTTACGGGCCGCTTCAGTAAATTCAAAACTGTTGACGATATCGCCACGGTAACTCGGCAGGCTCACGCCATCGATAGTTTCCAGATCGCTGGAACGCGGTTTGGCGTATTGACCAGCCATCCTTGCAACTTTAACCACAGGACAACCGCCGGCAAACGTCATCACCACGGCCATTTGCAATAACACTTTAAAAGTATCGCGAATCTTTGGTGCATTAAAGTTACTAAAGCTCTCCGCACAATCGCCCCCCTGCAGCAAAAAGGCATTACCTTCAGCTACCTGACCTAACTGGCTAAAAAGATCACGGGTTTCCTGTGCAAAAACCAAAGGCGGAAACGAGTGCAGCTGCTGCTCCACGTTTGCCAGCAGGGCCTGATCATCGTATTGGGGTTGTTGTTGGATGGGAAATGCTCGCCAACTTTGAGGCGTCCAGGTATTCACGTTGTATGTCCTATTCAGGTTATAAAATGGCTGTTTGATTCACTTTGGCTATTAATCCAAGGACAAAGTAAATTTATTACCAGCCAATTTCAATCGCTAATTTGTTATAACCTACAATTTAGCCGTCTAAAGCTCAAAAATGCAGCACTTTGTCGAATAAATAACGGATTTTTGCTTCGTAGCCAGGTATGCGGCGAAGGATTTGGCGCTTTAAAAGCTAGGGATGACGTTATTAAACAACATAATGACAACAAAGGCGCCTCAGCGCTTTTGTTGTAGCTCCTGTTGTAATTGCGCCAGCAGGTTTTCACAGCTGGTTTCTATCAATTGTCTGACCAGCTCAAAACCTTTGATCCCACCATAATATGGGTCCGGCACTTCAGGCTGGCGGGAAGAATCAGGGTGATAACTCATCAGCAGCTTCAGTTTATGCTGATGTTCCGCCGGGCAACGACGTTTTAAAGCGGCGAGGTTTTCCAGATCCATCGCCAGAATTAAATCGTAATCAACAAAATCGTCGTTTTGCACCGGTCTTGAATAAATGCCTTTAAAACTCACATCTGCAGCAGCTTTGATACTGCGCGGGTCCGGGGATGCCCCTTTATGACTGGCGCTGGTACCTGCGGATTCTACTTCACAAGGGAATCCGTGCTCAGCAGCCAGTTGGCGGAAAATAGCGTGTGCCGTGGGTGAGCGGCAAATATTACCAAGACAAACAAAGAGTAATTTCATGGGATCTGCAATCCAAAATAGCGCTTGCGGCAGTATACGAACTTTGTAACTATTTGCCAAAGCAAGGTTTTCGCCGCTTCAGGCGTGCGGGCCATCAAATACAAGGACCAGTCGTGTTTACAGATATTCAACAGGTAGAACTGCAACTTAATCAGGTCGTGCTTGGAAAAGCGCCGCAAATCAGATTGGCGCTCACTTGTCTGCTGGCGCAAGGACACTTATTGCTGGAAGATTTACCCGGTATGGGCAAAACCACGTTAGCGCATGCCCTGGCACAAAGTTTAGGTTTAAGTTACCGTCGTGTGCAATTTACCAGTGATTTATTGCCGGCCGATTTAACGGGTTTTAGTATTTTTGATGCCCGTTCGCAGCATTTTAATTTTAAGCCAGGCCCGGTGTTTAGTCAGG
>JAYRUI010000349.1:3076-4078 GCA_041919175.1 Rheinheimera sp.
GTTGGCCGATGAAATCAACAGAGCCAGCCCGAAAACCCAAAGTGCCTTGTTAGAAGCCATGGAAGAGCAACAGGTGTCGATTGACGGTGAAACCCGGCCCTTGCCAACACCTTTTTTTGTCATCGCAACGCAAAACCCATTGTTTCACAGCGGCACCAATGCTTTACCTGAATCCCAGCTCGACCGTTTTTTAATGCGTTTGACGCTCGGTTTTCCGGAGCGTGCTGCAGAGCTGCAACTACTGCAACAGGATCAGCAGAACCGGCAACAGCAACAACTGCCCGCTTTGTTAAATACCGACCGGCTGCGTGCTTTGCAGCAGTTGATCCCGCAAATTACCGCAACAGACGCCGTGCTTGGATACATTCTGGATTTAGTGCAACAAAGCCGCCACAGAACCGACATGTTGCCATTATCCCCGCGCGCCGCCAGGGGTCTGGTTCGGGCCGCCAAAGCTTATGCTTTTTTACAACAACGCCAGTTTGTCACGACAGAAGATGTGCAGGCGGTGTTTAGCGCAGTCGCTGAACACAGGCTGCAGCCGAGGCAACAGCAACATCAAACCGATTTAAGCCGGTTGTTATTGCAGGAAACACCATGCCAGGTATAAGGCGCAGGTTTAGCGGTGTTGTCAGAGCAAAATTCTGGCATTGGCTGGAGCGGCGTCAGCCCGCCCAAAGTAGTTTAACGCTGCGGCAAAATATCCTGTATGTGTTACCGACCCGTTATGGTTTGTCGTTGTTGGCGCTGGCGGTGATTTTGTATTTGCTTGGCAGTAACTATCAAAACAATCTGATTTTACTGCTGAGTTTTTTACTGATCGCCTTGCTGGTGCTTTGTATTTTGCTGGCATTTCAGAATCTGCATGGTCTGAAGTTGCATGCAAGTGAGGCCGCATCTGCTTTTGCCGGTGACGATTTATCGGTGTGTATCGCACTGGAAGCGCAGCAGAACCGGCAAATGCTGGAATTTGTCGTGCAAGAGCATCATCAGTTTATGCCG
>JAYRUI010000350.1:0-4071 GCA_041919175.1 Rheinheimera sp.
AAGGCGTAAAGTCTGGTTGTATCAGCCTGATCCCTTGTTGTTATGGTGGCTGGAGCAACAAATGTTGACGCTGCCTTATGAAACCAGCCTGATTGAGCATTGGCCAGAGTTGCCTGGTGACTTGCAGCATGATGTCTATTGTCTGCCTGCAGGGGCAGGCTCAGAGCTTGATGGCAAAACAATACCAGCCTTGTTGTTGTGGTGTAAAAACGAACCTGACACAGCGAAGTTAGAAACCGGCACTGAGTTGTTCTGGCATATGTCAGAAGGTGCAGCAAAACTAAGCCTGAACCTTTATCAACTGATAGCCCGCCATGAGCAGGCCACGACCCGGAAAATTGCAGATGAATCCACTTTACAAAGAATATAAAAGGTCCCGCCTTTACACTTTGGCTCTGATTGTGGCTTTGGCCATGGCCGCCGCTATGGTGGATTATTTTCTGGCGCTGAATCAGCGTATTGTGCAGCGCCAGCAGTTGTTGTTATCTGCAGCTGAAGATTTAGAGCATCAGCTAACGCCGGTGGCACACTTGCTGAAAGTGTTAAAACAAGAGGCTGAAGCCAGCCTGCTGCAAGAAAGCGTTGTTGTTGAACCCGAGGGACAGCAATGGTCTTTGTTGCCGGAACAGCCTGAGCTGCAGTTGTCAGACGACGAAAAACGTTTGTTAACTGCCTTGCTGCCACAGCTGAAAAGCATCCAGAAAACATCAACTATTGTTAAGCAATTCAGTTATTTATCTGCAAGTGGTGTTTGGTATGTTCCAATAGCACAACGTTCAGCTGCACTGGAGCTGGAAGCACAGCTGTTCTGGCAGCAGAAACAACAGCAACATAAGTTAAGTCAAAGCGAACTGAGGTTGCATCGTATCAAAGCTGCGGATACGGCTTTTATGTTGTCGGTTGGTATAGGCCGCAGCAACCAGATGTTGGGCGAGCTGGTGTTAAATCTGGATTTGGCAACGATGTTACAGCTGGTCGCCAAAGCGCAGCAGGACAGCACTTTGCAGCTGTTGAATGATATTGGTGAACCTATATTGGCAATCACACAAGGCCAGGTGCTGACTGAGACTCAGAATGAAGCTTTACATCACAGCGATAGCCTGCGCACTTTAACGGTATTGCCACTGACTTTGCATCTGGAGACGGCGAACAGCCGATCTGTCACAGCGGAGCTTGGTGATCTGGCCGGACATTTTTTGTTGTATTTGCTGACATTGCTTCTGCTGTGGTGGTACTGCCGTCGTCGTTTCCGCACTAAAGTACTGGCACCTTTTCAGCGTTTATTGGTGCATGTGGACAGGCTGGAACGTGGTGACCCACATGGCGTGCGGCATGTGCCAAACGACTGGCTGGAGCTGTTCCAGCAGGTGGAGCAACTCAGACCCAAAACCAATACTGATCAAAACAACCGATAACTGAATTGCCGGCTTTGCAGTTGTGCATCATAAGGTGGATTCAGTTTGCCCAGCGGCATAATGGCCGGGCCTGTTGGATCCAGTAGCAGGTAGTTCGCATCGTTGAGGTTAACGGTCAGTTCATTCTCTAACGCCGGAATTTGTGCCGCTACCACAGCGTGGTCGTTAAAATACACAATACCAAGGCCAAGTTTTGGAAATATATTACGCAGCACAGCGGCAAATAACACAGCTTTGCTATCGCAGTCGCCACTGTTTGCCTGCAGCAGCTGCACCGGGCCGGAAAAGCCGGCGCCGGCCGATTCCCGCCGGTTTGACAGCGTTTGATAAGGAATTTGTTGGATCCACTGCGCAATTTGTGCCGATAGTTTGCGGATATTATTGCGCCCATACAAAGCAACAAAACTGCTGGCGACAGGTTGCATCACAGCTAAACTTTCGCGCATCACCCGCACATGATCAGGAATAACATAACTTTCACCCAGCTGGGTTTTCAGCAGATATTGGTAGTCCCTTTGTAAATAACTGTCGAAGGCTTCAATTTGTGTTTGGCTCAATTGCTGGCGGATGCTGGCAACTTTGTTCAGATCGCCCCCTGAAATGGTTACTGCAAGCGGCAAATTGCTGGGTGACAAACGAATGCGCACCCCTTTTTGTTGCAGTTTGACTGAAGCGAGTAGCACCTGGTGACGGATATGTTGTTGTGCCAGCTCAGCGGAGTACTTTTTTTTGTTGCTGAACTGGCCTGCAATTTTGCTATTGTCGAGTTTAAAACTTAAATCGGGCAGTGAAGGGCGTTTATAAATAAATTCAGTGGTTTTATCACCGGCAATTTGCTGAAACTCCATGCTGGCCTTTGCCGGAGTTGTCAGCAATAACATGCTGAGGAGCATCAGAATTTTTACCACTGTTTTGTTTCCTTCTACTCAGATAAACACAGCTTAAGCCGAGCAGCGCAAAAATACCAAAACTACCACCGGATTCTTCATGCACAACCACCACCTGACTATAACTGTCACTTTGTTGATCCTCCAGCGCCAGTCGATCCAGTGTTCTGTTGTCGTATCCGGTCATTTCCGCCAATAGATAACCACTTTGTGCATCCACCAGCTGAATTTTGAGTTTGTAATAATCCCGTACCAGGTCGCTCATATTGGTTTCCACTGCAAACCAATCCTGAGAGCTCTGGCCATATAAGGTAAAGACCGAGCTGGTATGAATACGGCGTGACACGCCATTGCTGCTGATCAGGCTATAGATTGCATAGACCGGCTGACTGCTGTAGTCGGAATGAGCGTCAAAACGCACATACAGCTGGGAATAAAATCCGTTGCCGTTAAAGTCGCGTCTTAAGGTTAAATCAATACTCTGAAACCAGACGCTGCTTTGATAAGCCTGAGCCACCGCCTGACTGCGGCTGGCACTGGCATTCTGGCTCAGCGAAGGCGTTTGAGCAGCGGCCGCAATTTCACTGGGGAGCTGATGCAGCTCTTTGGTCGGTTGGGGCGTTTGTAGTTCTTCATTGGCGCTGGCGCTGAACCAGGGCAGGTAACAGACAGCAATCAATAACGAATAAGGCAGTAAAACACGTGAACCTGGGGTTTTCATGGGCATCTCTCCGGCAGCTTTGTTATGATCCTGAGCTGAAATGGCTGAATAGCTCCTGAATTATTCACCGGTCGCCGATTTGTTTTTCGCAAAGGCCGGTTTATTGGATAGCAAATGAAAATACAAAAGACAATTCTGCTGACAAACCCGGGTCAGGCTATTGATTTGCTTGCAGCTGCAGTGCCTGAACTTTCCAAAGGCCGGCTGAAAGATGCGATGAATAAAGGCGCAGTATTGTGGCAACGCGGCAAACAGCAAAAACGCCTGCGTCGTGCGCAAAGCCCTGTGGCTGCCGGAGAGCAGCTGCATCTGCATTATGATGACGATTTGTTGTCGCGCCAGTGTGAGCCTGCAGTGTTGCTCTCTGACGAACGCACTTTTAGCGTCTGGTACAAACCACCCGGTATGTTGTCACAAGGCAACGAGTGGGGCGATCATCTGAGTTTATTAAGATTTGCCGAACAGCAGCTTGGCAACAGAGCGGTTTTTTTAATTCACCGGCTGGACAGAGAAGCCAGTGGTTTATTGCTGCTGGCGCACAGCCCTAAGCTGGCGGCGGCGCTGAGTCAGCTGATTCAGCAACGTCAGATGGATAAACGTTATCAGGTGCTGGTGCGGGGTCAGCTGGCAGATGAGATGGTGAAAAAAGGTGTGATTCACCAGCCACTGGATGGTAAAGCCTGTGAAACGCACTTTAAGCTGGCAGCACAACAGCCATCAACACAACACACTTTGCTGGATATTCAGCTGATTAGCGGCCGTAAACATCAGATCCGCCGTCATTTTGCTGCTATTGGGCATGCGGTGATGGGAGATCCCCGTTATGGCGAGCAGAATCAGGATCCGTCCGGCCTTGGTTTGCAGGCCGTGGAGCTGAGTTTCCGTTTGCCAGGCCAGCAAAAACTTTATCATTATGTGCTGCCTCAGGCACTGCGCCGTTATGGCGCTGAGTAGCTTTTACTGTCTGGCCGCTATAAGCCTGTTATAGCTGAGGTTTTTCCAGCAGTTGGTCGTTGCAGCGAACTGCAAGTAAATCCAGCCGCAGCGC
>JAYRUI010000351.1:0-4048 GCA_041919175.1 Rheinheimera sp.
TTTTTGTTTTCGTGTGGCATATTGTGACCGGTTTTATCAGTAACAATATGGATAGCGTTTGGATTATGGCTAATCAATAACTGATGTAAATTCCGCCATATTTTTTTACCTTCAACACTATGGCCAATCCACCAGTCACTTTCATTTAATTTTGATGATGTAGCGATAACCGTAGGAATACGATGCGTTATATCACCGTCAGAAATGTTCTTTTTTACATAAATATCCTGCAGATAACGCCACTCCGGCTGGCCATTCATCATCCTGTTTAATTGAGTGGTGTCGCGTTTTGCCCAAACTACATCGTAGTTTTTTAATTCACTTTCAAACATTTCATGGCTTGGGTCGAGCAAAAGTAAGCCTTTTACCCGGCCGGGATATGCTGCAGCAAAAGTGCGGGCATGCAGGCCGCCGAATGAATGCCCCAGTAAAATCAGATTTTCACCGGCCTTTATTGCTGTCAGTAATTTTTCAAGTCGTTGATTCGAATCCGTTAAACTGATGTCCGTCGCGCGCTGAGAATTGCCATTGCCGGCACGGGAGTAGATCACCGTTCTGACATTCAATGTGGCAAGATCAGCCAACAGCGTTTGCCAATAAGCCACGCCCATTCCAACACCGGACTCAATCACCAGCGTGTTGTTGCCCGCGCCAATATCCAGATACTCCAGTTGAATACCATCAACCGTCAACAATTTTGCGGCTTGCGTTTGTGCAACCACAGCGTTTGTCATAAAACAAACCAACATCAACATCATCCGAAACACCACAACCAACTCCTGTACTGATAACGCCCGCTACAAACACGGGCAAGCTGTTGCTGAATCAGTGCTGCAGGCACAAGGTGCCAGCAATTGGCAGCGCTTATTCACGCGAACAGCGTTTAAGAAATTAAACTTTGAAGCCCGGCTTTTTGTTCAGCACTCAGCCCACTTAAAGATTTTAAGGCATCTTCCAGCGCCGCTTTGGCATCTGCCCCCCGCTTAAAATGCAGGTAAGCCTTGATTAAGGCGGTATGCGCATTCAAAGACTGTGGATAGGTTTTTCTATTCCACTCCAGCAGCGCCAGCGCATCATCCTGCCGGTTTAAATATTGCAGCCACTGACCATACCCATTGGCTCTGTCTTCAGGAATGGTCACAGCGGTATTGAGCAGCTTGGAACGTTTGGCAAAAATCTTTTGCAAATCGGCTAAGGTTTGCGGCGATTCCGGAATAGCCCAGCCTGAGAATACCTGTTTTAAACCATAATACTGCCCTTGCAACACTGTGGTGTTGTGCGTTTCATTGGCAAAGGTCTGGCTGACCACCTGTAACTTTTCGCTTGGATACAGCTTGGTTAATGCAACAAGTTTCTGAAATGGTTCTGTCATTGCCGGTTCTTCATTGGCAATCGACAGATAAAGCGTCCCTTGCAGTTGATGGCGTTTTAGCGCCACCTCTGCCAGCCCCAGCATTTGCTGATTGTTCCACCACAAGGACGGGCTGATTGCGATCACAGCATCAAACAAACCAGGCCGTTTTATCAGTGCATTGATAGCAAACTGGCCACCATGGGACGTGCCGGACAGCGCCTGATAATCCAGGGTACGGTATTGTTTTTTCACCAAAGGGATCACTTCCTGCTCCACAAAAGCTAAAAAGCGATCCGCATTTTCTGGCTGACTTGCGTTTTGCGGTGCTGCGCTGCTGAGGGTCAGATCGCGTTGCCGCGTTTCCTGCGGGTTGATCATCCCCACCACGATCATCTGCGGTGTTTGGTCAAATTTTGCCAAATAATCCAGGGTACCAGCCGTATGCGGCCCCTGAATATCGCCATCGGTGAGATACAACACCGGATAACTCTCTTTACTGCTTTGGTAACCGGCAGGCAGATAAATCACCAGGTCACGCTTTTCCCCAAGCACCTTACTTTCAACAGTCAGCTCCTGCAGGCTGGAATAACTCCCGCCAGCCTGGGCATTGCTCACACAGCCAACTATCAGCAGCACGACCCCATAGATGAATTGTTTCATTGTTCTTCCCTGAATTTGAAAATGTTATTGGTTGTTAAAATTGAAAACGTTTTTTGTGCCGCCGGCATGCGCAGCTTTGTAGCGAAAGTAACAGCGCAGCAAAAAAGTGTTGCCATGCCTGGCCTTGTGTAATTTTTATAACGCCATATGCAACAACGGATAAGGCTTGCCCTGGCCATCAACTGGCGAGCGGCCTGTTACTTTAAAGCCAATATGCTGGTAAAAACCGAGCGCCTGCTCATTCTGCTCGTTAACATCAACCTTTGTCGCGCCCTGTTCTTTGATGGCGTGCGCCGCTAACAGGGTACCAAGCCCTTTCCCACGCGCAGCAGGTGAGATAAACAACATCTCAATATTTCCGTCGTGAACACCACAAAACCCCAGAATTTCGCCTTGAGCATTTTTAGCGCACCGCAGATCCACAGCGTCAAAATACTGCGCCAGAATGAGCGGTTTTAACGCCTGCAGATCAGCTTCAGCCAGAAAATGATGGGTTGCCCGCACCGAAGTTTCCCAAACGTCTATCAGCTGAAGGTGGTCGGCTTTTGTTACCTTCTCTATATACATGAATAAACCCGATTGAACAGTGAACACCGCGACACGCGGTGTTTGATTATGTGCTTAAGCAAGAAAAACTAAAATGACCCACCCCACAATAAAAAGGAAAACTGGCGCCGCAACAATATTCAATAATGAACTGACCATTATTTTGCCATTTTTCTCTGATAGTTTTATCGGGTCTGAAATTTTATAGAAAAAAACCAATAATCCATTGTCTGCTTCAAATTTACAATCAACGCCATTTGAATTTTTGTAACAAATTTCTATCAGTCTGGAATTGGTATTGCCGGTCAGGGTTCTATTTTTAGTGGTGATATTTGTCACTACACCTGAAACGCTGCGACCCACAAATAAATGATGCACCCTGTAAAAAAACAAACCTAAGGCCAGTAAAAGTAAGGCGTAGCCAACAATCAGATAGTACCAATGCATAGGTTACCTTTGTTGATAGATGATACAGTTGCCAATGAATTCAGCGTTTAGCACCCAAGGCTAAGCGCGGAGCCATTTGACGCTGCTGCGGCCGCAGGCTGCGAGTGCCGCGTTTTGTGAGCAGTGTTTACCAACATGCAACGACAGTTGTGCGAATTTAAACTGACGATAGCCACTCGTAAAAAACCACGCTAACGCCCTTTGCGTTGATGATTTGACCAGCACATTTAAAACTTTGAATTACCCCAAATGCCGGTTTTACCTTTGAAAACCGAGGCAAACATAACAAGATTGCAAGTTGCCGGTAGCAAACCAAACGAGCATTTATACCGGACGCTGTTTACCCGCAAACACAGTGCTAAACGGCAGAAAATACCTGACCACAATTTAAGAGGAACGAGCAGAGCCAATCTTTTACGTCCGCAATTTAAGCAGTTTGCACTTAGTGATGGGACACCCAATACCAATTATTTTCAACATGCTTTATTTCCGTCATATCAGCTTCATTGAGATCACTAAACATTTCAGGCGTTCCACCCTCAGGGACGTACAGATAGCCCGAATAATTATCCAAAATACCTCTGAAAGTGAAGAAGAAAACATAAGTCAAGCCTTCATGACTTTCGATAATAATATCGTCGCCGCCCCGAGAAAGACCTGAATAATCATCATTCAAATGAATTAATGAAGAATTATGTTCAACATTTGGCGTTAGCTCTCCATTCAATACCTGAGAAACCACCATGTCACGCTGCTCTTTATTTAACATGTAGTCTGCTTTTAGCCATAAATATGTAAATGGAACATAAATTACCAAAAAAAATGCTATGGCCTGAATACCTATTGGCACAAGACTCTTTCGACCAATATCTTTAAATTTCAATAAACAAGTTAAACTAGAAATTACACAGCCGATAAAAAATAACCATACAGCGCCAGACAGTGGGATCATAAGAAAAACAGTGATTATCTCTACGAGAGTCCATTGAAATGCAGATAATCTGAGGGATCCCCACAAAATTTCCATTCATACAATCAGCT
>JAYRUI010000352.1:0-4039 GCA_041919175.1 Rheinheimera sp.
TCGGTTTGATCGCCACTAACCGTCTGTTGCTCTTGTACAGTACGAAGCGCCGTGATTTGGTCACGAAGCGCAGCGGCCTGTTCAAACTCCAGATTCTGGCTGGCTTGCTCCATCAACTGCACTAAATCATCAATCACCAGCTGATTTTTACCGGACAAAAACAACTTGGTTAACCGCACTTGTTCGGCATAAGCGCTGTCGGAAATTTTCCCGACACAAGGCGCTGAACAGAGTTTCAGCTGATATTGCAAACAGGGTCTGGTGCGGGCGCGGTAAAAACCGTCTTCACACTGACGCACCGGAAATATCTTTTGCAGCAGTTTTAAACTTTCCCACACAGCACCAGCACTTGGGTAGGGACCAAAGTACTGGCCTGCCACTTTGCGTGGGCCACGATGAGAGGTTAATCGCGGGTGTTTGTGATCGGTCAGCAAAATATAAGGATAAGATTTATCATCGCGCAGCAGCACATTGTATTTAGGCATGAACTGCTTGATGAGATTATTTTCTAAAATCAGCGCTTCGGTTTCACTGTGGGTGACAATAATTTCGACATGTTGGATTTGGCTGACTAAAGCGCGGGTTTTAACGCCAGGTACATTCACACGGAAATAACTGGCAAGCCGCTTTTTTAAATCTTTGGCTTTGCCGACATAAATCACAGTGTCCTGTGCATTGAGCATACGATACACGCCCGGCAACTGCGGCACAGTGGCCAGAAATGCTTTGGCGTCAAAGGCAGGTTTTTGTGCTGACAAAATCAGTGGCTCAGACGATATCAATCATGCCGTGGCGTAAAGCCAGATGGGTCAGCTCCACGTCACCGCTGATGGATAGTTTTTCAAACATGCGGTAACGGTAAGAATTGACGGTTTTGGCACTGACATTCAACTGATCGGCAATATCGTTAACCTTCTGACCTTTAGTGATCATCAGCATAATTTGCAGTTCACGCTCCGACAGCTCATCAAACGGATTGGCGCTGTTGGATTGAATTTTACTAAGCGCCATTTTCTGCGCCACTTCATCAGAAATATAACGCTGCCCTGCCGCTACTTTGCGAATGGCATCGATCATTTCTTTGGGTGCCGCATTTTTGGAAATAAAACCAGCTGCGCCCATTTGCATCACTTTGGTGGGCACCGGCTCTTCAAAAGACACCGACAACGCCAGCACTTTAATGTCAGGGCAATAATGCAAAATACGTTTTGTCGCCGCCATGCCGCCGATGCCCGGCATATTCATGTCCATCAGCACCACATCAGGGCTCACCACTTCGGCAGATTCATTGCGGCAATAACTGATAGCCTGCTCACCTGAGCTGGCTTCTGCCACCACCCGGATCCCCCGTTCGTCATTCAGAATACGGCTGATACCGGTTCTGACCAGTTCATGATCATCAACCAACAAAACGTTAATCAATTGCTGCCCCGCGAGATAAAAAACCGACCCAAATGAGGGTGTTAATGAGCGCTAGCATAGCTGAGCGCCAATGAATTTGCTACGGTAAAAACAAAGGCACACAGAGGTCGGCGCAGCGCAAAACGGTCAGAAAAACACTGGGCCCAGAAACAACAAAACCACCTTAAAGGTGGTTTAGAAGAAGTGGCGGAGAGAAAGAGATTCGAACTCTTGAAGGGCTACTAACCCTCGCCGGTTTTCAAGACCGGTGCATTAAACCACTCTGCCATCTCTCCGCGATGGACGGCATGATAGAAAGTCTGACAAAAGTTGTAAAGCGGTTTTTTTACTGATCGTGTTTGTTTGCTCAGCTTTTCGCCAAAACGACAACGTTCCGACCAATTTTTGCCGGAAACAGCCTGATCACGCAAAGCAGCACAGACCAGACTGACAGTTGTGGTGCAAAAGATTACAATGGCCGCAAAAACCAAGAGCCCTGCCCTTATGTCACAAAAACGAATTTACGTCGCTTACACTGGCGGTACTATAGGTATGCAAAAATCTGCCAACGGTTATGTACCGGTGCCGGGTTTTTTATCTGACACTGTGAAGGCCATGCCGGAGTTTTATCGGCCAGAAATGCCGCAGTTTGATATTCATGAATATCACCCGGTCATTGATTCTTCAGATATGACACCAGCGCATTGGTTACATATTGCTGAAGATATCCGCAGCCATTATGACGAATATGACGGTTTTGTGGTGTTACACGGCACCGACACTATGGCTTATACCGCGTCAGCTTTGTCTTTTATGCTGGAAAACCTGACCAAACCCGTGATAATCACCGGCTCACAAATTCCACTGGCGCAGCTGCGCTCAGACGGCCAGGTGAATTTATTAAATTCTTTATATTTAGCGGCTTATTACCCTATCGCTGAAGTGGCGTTGTATTTTAACAACCAACTATTCAGGGGTAACAGAGCCACTAAAGCCGATGCTGATGGTTTTAATGCATTTGCCTCACCGAATTTCCCGGCGCTGTTACAAGCCGGTATTCATATTGAAATGCTGGCTGGCCAGCTGGCAAGCTCTGCGCCTTCTGCACCGCTTGCTGTGGCGCAAATTACACCCCAGCCTATCAGCGTGGTGACTTTGTACCCGGGCATCAGTGTTGATGTAATTAAGAATATGGCGGCAGCACCTGTGCGTGCGCTGATCATCAAATCATATGGTGTGGGAAATGCGCCACAAGATCCGGCTTTGCTCAATACCCTCAAAGAAGCCTCAGAGCGTGGCACTATTATTGTCAACTGTACCCAGTGTTTTAAAGGCAAAGTGAATATGGGCGGTTACGCCACCGGCAACGCTTTACGGTTATCCGGCGTGATTAGCGGTTACGATATGACTCTGGAAGCCACCCTGACCAAACTGCATTATTTGCTAAGCCAGCCGCTGAGCGCAGAGCAGATCCGGGCGCAGATGCAAACCAGTTTACGCGGTGAACTCACGGCTGGTTAAACCCTTGTTTTACAACATCTGCTGTAAAGTTACTGTTGTGATAAAGATACAAAAAAGCCCTGGCAATAATGTCAGGGCTTTTTATTTGTGAAGTGCTGTTGCTGTGCTTCAACGCTGGTACTCACAGCTGGCACTTCACAGCAGATCACTAACCACTGTTTTGGCTATTTGCCGGCATCTACGCCAAGGTAAATGGCTTTAACCCTTGAGAGCAATGGCTTGTCAGCTGCGCTCACGGCACCAAATTGCAACCAGCGCGACAACAATTGCGGTTGTGTCACTGCTTCACCGCTGTTGTGTTTGTCGGTTAACAACTGCATTTGTACCTGTTGCCGCCTGCTTTGTTCAGATACCGGAGACTCCACTTTTGCCAGCCATTCCAGCGCCAGAGTGAGATCGGCACGGCTTAAGGTTTTTTCCTGCTGCTGGTTAAACACTAAACGGTAGATAGGTGGCAAATCACTGAGGTTTGGTTGTTCCTGTTCAAGCGCTTGAAACAACTGGCGGTAAGTATCCAGCTCCGCATTTTGTTGTAAAGCACCCAGCCGTTGTTCGACTTGCTGTTTTAATGCTTTGTGGCTGACTGCCTGTTGCTCATCAGCCGGCCTGAATTGCGCGAGTTGTTGTCGCTGTTGCAACAAGGCCTTTTCGTCTTGCGCTTCATTCACACTTTGGGTCAAAGTCGTCAGCAACTCAGCCTGTGCTACACGTTCAGCATCCTGTTGTTGCTGCTGCGTCTGTTTGTGTGCAGCACGGCTGTCAAACCAGCTATCACAGGCAGCTCTGAATTCCTGCCATAGCTGCTGGTCGAGGTTTTTACCGGCGTAACCCAACAATTTCCATTGTTGTTGTAACGTTTTTAACTCATTACCCGCTTGTTCGTTTTGCGTTTGCGCCAGTGTTTTGGCGGCCTGCACCAGAGCAGTTTTTAGCTCAGCATGATGTTGTTGCTGTGCTTTTTGCTGTTGTTTCAGGCTGTTTAACAACTGCTGATACACAAGTTGCAGCCTGGCATACAACTCTTTTTCTACCGCGCCACTTTGCTGCCAGTCTTTGCTGTATTGCGTGATCAAAGCGTCCAACGTTTTACCACTGACACCGGCGTCAACTGACACCT
>JAYRUI010000353.1:0-4037 GCA_041919175.1 Rheinheimera sp.
AGGTGTAGTAGTACCGGCAAAATACAGATGGTGGAAAGTGCCCGGAATACCGCCCAGCATAAATAACGAAGCCGACGCCAGACTGGCACTGGTGGCGACAGTGCGCGACACTAAGCCCATGCTGCTGAAAATAAAGGCCAGCGACACAGTGGCGAACACTTCAAAAAAGCCTTCAACCCACAGATGCACCACCCACCAACGCCAGTATTCCATCACAGATAAATGGGTACGCTCGCCATAAAATAAACCGGCACCATAAAACAGGCCCACACAAATTACTGAAGCGGCAAACAGCGCCAGCAGGTTTTTATCACCCGGTGCTTTAAAGGCCGGTACCACAGCACGCAGCATCAGCAGTAACCAGAACAACACGCCCACATATTTAATAATTTGCCAGAAGCGACCAATGTCGATGTATTCATAACCCTGATGGCCAAACCAGAAACTTAAATGCTCTGGCATGATCTGCATAATGGCAAAGTAGTTACCGGCAAAAGAGCCTGCCACCAGCACCACCAGCGCCCAGAACAACACATCCACACCAAGTTTTTGATATTTTGGGTCTTTTCCGCCGTTAATAATGGGCGCTAAAAATAAACCTGCCGCCAATAAGACGGTGGCAATCCAGATCATCGCCGCCTGAATATGCCAGGTACGGGCCAGGCTGTAGGGCAACCATTCGGTGGTATTTAAACCATAAAAACCATCACCTTCGACCGTGTAATGCGCGGTAAAACCACCCAACAGCACTTGTAGGGTAAATAACGCCACCACCACCAGAATATATTTGCCCAAAGCCCGTTGTGACGGTGTCAGTTTTAACCGGGCAATAGGGTCCAGTTTGGGCGCGGCTGGCTCTTCTTCATCATGCTGGCGTAAAAAGGCCCAGCCCCAAATCAAACCACCCACACCTGCGATCAGCAAAATAATACTGACCAGCGACCAAATCAGGTTTTCTGCTGTGGGTCTGTTATCAATCAGCGGCTCATGGGGCCAGTTATTGGTATAAGTGGCGCCTTTGGCAGTGCGTTCTGTGCTGGCGGCCCAGGCAGTCCAGAAGAAAAACTGCGTGAGCTCTTGCCGGCGTTCCAGCGAGGGCAGGGTATTGTTTTTCATTGCATAATTGGCGCGGGTTTGCGCAAGCGCCGCATCGTCACCAAATAACGCCTGATAATGGGCGGCGGTTTGGGTGATAGCCTGCACCCGGCGCTCACTGAGCTGCAGCGTATCGCTGTTTTTGTCATAAGTATTAGTGCGATAGGCCTGCTTTAACGCAAATTTCAGCTGATGCTGCTGCGCTTCATTCAGGCTGGCATAGCCGGTGCCAAATTCTGCCTGTGCGGCCAGCTCCAGCCAGGCGGTCAGCTCACGGTGCAGCCAGTCGGCGGTCCAGTCCGGTGCCTGATAAGCACCATGGCCCCAGATAGAGCCTAACTGCATGCCGCCAACCGATTGCCAGGCGGTTTGACCGTTTAAAATGCTTTGTTCGGTCATTAATAGGTTACCGGCAGCGTCCACCACTTTAGCCGGAATGGGAGGTGCCGAACGATAGACTTCAGCACCAAAATAACCCAGCACTGAAAAGGTAATTGCGAGGATGGCGATTAACAGCCACCAGAGTTTACGATAGCCGGCCATAAAGACCTCCTGCAGTGTGACGAAGATGCGGACTGTTCATATGCTATTCCTGTGTTTTTGTTTTGAGCCGGGTGTTCCACGGCTGAGCTGCTTTAGCAATAAACAGGCCAAATGTTAAGTTTTTGAATTTATTTAATATGTTTGAATGTTTATGCGGGCAGGGTGTTTTTTACCTTGTGGTAACCGGGTTTTTTATACCCTGCTGTGGTGGAAAATACCCTGCAGGCGATGTGCTCTGCGGCCTTACCTATTTGGCGATATAGGCCGCTTTGGCTGAATGTTTTAAGGTGGTGCAAAAGCAGTGTGCTGTGCTGTTGCAGGCTTATTGCAGTGCGGCAAAAACATCACATGGCCGGAAAATACGGGAAAACAACAATGCAGTATTATCTTGAAATAAAACAAATCCATATGTTGTGTGCTTATCTGAGCGTCAGTCTTTTTAGCGTGCGTTTTTTGCTGGATATGTTAAGGCCCGACGCTGGCGGCTTTGATTGGCGCGCCAGTAAAGTACGGTTTGTGCCTCATCTGGTAGATACTCTTTTGCTGAGTATGGCGCTGGCGCTTTTGGCAGTAGGCCCGTGGAAACCTTTTATACATCATTGGCTTGGCATTAAAATTTTATTATTAGTCTGTTATATTCTGTGCGGCAAAGCAGCGCTGACGTTAAGTTATGCAAAAAGCAGCAGGCTGGGTTTTGCCCTGCTGGCGCTGTTGCTGCTCGCCGGTATTTTTTACCTTGCCAGGTTCAAGCCCCTGTTATTTTAGCCTGAGCAGCTGCTATGTTAGTCGGAACCCTTTAGCTGCTGCCGCTTGGCATACAAGGAATAATCTGATGAATTTAATGATCAAACTTTCTGTGGTGTTGCCAGTATTTTTGCTCTTGGCATCTTGTGCCGAAATTAAAGATACCGGCCGGGCCATTGGTCATGGTACCCGGGATGTAGCGAAAAAAGTCGGCCATACCACCCGCGATGTCACCAAAAAAATTGGTCATGCTTCCAGGGATGCCGCCAAAGCTGTCAGTCAGGAAACCAAAGAAGTGGTGGAAGATCTGAAAGGGGAAGATAAAGGCAAGTCGTGCCAAAGTGATGAAAACAAAGAATGTAAAAAGATTGAACCTTAAACCTGCAGCAAAACAACACCACGGATAACTCAAATGGATTTGAATTTTAAACAGGCCCTTGCTTGGGCCTCAGTCTGCACTGTTGCAGGCACTTTACTCTTAAGCTCAGCCTCATTAAAAGCAGAGCCGCAGCTAAGCGGCAATAGCAACTCGCCTTATTGTCAGGACGCTTTGTTGTTGGCAAAAAGTGTTTTTTCCTCCGGCACACCGAGGTTATATGCGGTTACCACTATTCCGGCAAATTTTCAAAGTGAGTTAGTGTTGGGGGCGCTCAGCCTTGAATTGCCTGGACGCGGTGCTTTGCAGTTTAATTCACAGCTTTTTACTCAGGCAAATCACCTGTACTGGCAGCAAAAAGCCGCAAATGCCAAACGTTTGGTGTTAACTGAAACTGCCATGGGATGGCAAGGCGAACGTTATGCGTTATTCCAGTTGTCAGCTGAGTTGTCACCTGCCGCTTTTGTGGCAAAAGGTGGCAACACCGACAACATCGATAAACAATCGCTGTTATTGGATGAATCCTGGCGGCCACCTTTGGTTTTTCAGCATCAACAAACAGGTGATTTTTGGTTTATTAATGTTGGCGAACCTTATCACTTATTAGGTGGCTGGCAAGTTTATAGTCCGGCGGCCAGCGGTTATCAGCAAAGCTGCAGTATTAAATTTAGCAATGACAGCCAGAAACCACATGCACCTTTGCCAGAGCCGGTGCAGCAACTAATTGTTTTACTTGATCAAACCTTAGGTTTTCCAGAGAACGAAGGCACATTACAACCGACAGTACGCAACAGGTTAATGGCCAGCCACTTCTGGGCGAATGCGGCGTTAAGGCCCTGGGCTATTTCAGCAAAGGATAGTTATAACAACAAACAGCAAGTGGACGCCGGGCTTTTGGACTGGTCGTTGCTCAATAAAAAGAACCTTCATATTTATCAACAAATTCAGTCACTTCTGCCTGTAGCTCAGCAAGCACTTGCGGATTATTATCAAGGTCGTTTTGCTCTTGATCATAAAGCCGCCACTGAGCTGGCAAGCTGGGTACTGGAGATTGGTTATTGTGTAAATTTCACTTTTTCCGGTGGCGGCGGTTATCACAATGCTGCTGAGCCGGATCCAAACCCCTGGCAGAAATTTAATAACTAACAACGTCAGGCTTAAAACCGGGTTTCACTTTCAGGCAGCAACAATGATCCGGATTTTGTTGTTGCCAACAGCTTCAAAGCAGGTAAATAGATGTATCAGGGCAGTTGTTTATGTGGACAAATTCAGGTTGAAA
>JAYRUI010000354.1:0-4022 GCA_041919175.1 Rheinheimera sp.
CGAGTTTTCCGTGTTTTGCGCGATAGATGCCGACATCTCTTCCATCGAAGCACTGGTTTCTTCCACGCTGGCGGCCTGTTCAGAGGACGACTGACTGAGCGATTGTGCTGTTGCATTCATTTGTTCAGAAGCCGACGACAGGGTATCCGCGGCTGAGCGAACTTCCTGAATAATGTTGCTTAAGTTTTTTACCATAGAGGCAATGGCGGCCAGCATGCTGCTATTGTCACCGGCTTTGAGCTCTACTTCTAGTGACAAATCGCCGGCAGCGACTTTGCTGATAATATCTTCGGCATAAGCCGGCTCACCGCCCAATTGGGTTACCAAACTGCGGGTAATTAAAATGCCCAGCACAATACTCAGTACCAGACTGAACACTATACAAGCCAGGTTAACGATAAAAGAACGTTCATAAGCTGCTGTCGAGTCGTTATAAGCACTGCCGGCAACTTTTAGTTGCACATCAACCAGTTTGGCAAAGCGGTCTGAGACGGGTTCTATGCTTGGATAGAGTTTGCTGAGCACAAAGCTATCCAAAGCAGTAGCGTCTTGTTTGCGTAAAATATCTTTTAACTCAACAGTGGAGCTATCCGCAACTTTCAGTAAGTCTTTAATTTCATTCACCACGGCTACTTCGTCGGCAACCATGTCCGTTGCAAGATAAGCAGCCCAGGTGTCATGAATAATCTTGTCGGCTTCTTCAATATTGGCCAGACCCTGCGCCCAATCCATACCTTTGTTACGGACTTTATGCGCCGTATCAACAATATTGACCGCGTACATATCGGCAATCAGTTTTAGATCTTTGAGTGGCACCACTCTGTCGTTGTACACACTGGACATCGCTGTATTGGAATCACGGGCAGTAAAAATACCTAAGATCCCAACAATCAGAATTAAGAGAATCATCGAAGAGGCCAGGGTAGCCATCCGGGTTGCTACTTTCATTTTTTTAAACATGGAAACCTCTGTTGGTTATTTTTCGACAACATTTTCAATGACTGCGGTCATCTCTTCGACCGATAACACCCGCTCACCACGCAGCAGGATGACAAACTGGTCTCCGGTATTGACAACACCAAGAATAAACTGGGCACGAATGCGGGCGCCAAAAGTAGGGGCAGGCTCTATCGTCTCCATATTTATTTCCATTACTTCGCTGACGCTGTCGACTACAGCGCCGATAGTGACGGTTTGTTCTTCAAAGGCAATTTCCAGAATGACAATGCAGGTGCGTTTCTGAATTTCGGTGGGGGCTTTGTTAAAGCGCACTGATAAATCAATGACTGGCACCACTTCGCCCCGCAGATTCAATACCCCTTTAACAAACTCGGGCATCAGCGGGATAGGGGTGACATTGTCATACTCAATAATTTCTTTAACCGCGCTGATGCTGATGCCAAAACATTCGTCCCTCAATACAAAGGTCAGAAAGTGCTGGTGACTGAGCGGGTCCTTGGTGAAACTTTCATCCATTGGCTGGCTCCGGGACTATGACATTGGGTGGCAGGATTGATGCTCAGCTGCGCTGGCAAACTGCACAAGCTGAGGTATATCCAGAATAAAACCGACATTTCCTGAACCGAGGATGGTGTAACCCCCGATCCCTTTGAGTGACTTAAACATGGTATTGAGTGGTTTGATCACGGCCTGCAGTTCACCTTGCAGTTGGTCAACCACCAGACCCGCTTTGTGGTTGCCATACTGCACCACCACAATGTTTTCTTTGGGGTTTGGATCTGCTTTTATATTAAAGAGTTGTTTTAACCTGATAAAAGGCAGCACTTCGCCACGTAAATCCAGGTAATTGCGGTCCTGTTCATCGTTGTTTTCAAACTCAATACATTCCTGCACCATATTGAGCGGCAATACCAGATGGGTGTCGCCAATGCGCACCAGAAAACCGTCGATAATGGCTAAAGTCAGTGGTAGTCGTATTTTAAAGCTGGTGCCTTTGTCGGGGATGGAATCAATCTGAATTTCACCCCGCAGCTCTTCAATATTTCGTTTGACCACATCCATACCAACGCCACGGCCAGAAAGGTTAGTGACGGCTGCAGCGGTGGAAAAGCCGGGGGCAAAAATCAGTTTAAAAATGTCTTCTTTAGCAAGCTCGCGATCGCTTTGGATAATGCCTTTTTCAATGGCTTTTTGCCGGATCCTGTCGACATTCAGGCCAGCGCCATCGTCGCTGATTTCAATCACCACAGAGCCCGATTCATGGCAAGCGGACAGTTTGAGCTGACCTTGTGCCGGTTTGCCTTTATAAAGTCGTATTTCACTATTTTCGATGCCATGGTCCAGGGCGTTACGCACAATATGCATCAAAGGGTCGGACAACTTTTCCACCATGGTTTTATCAAGCTCAAAACCGGTGAAGGTAAAGATCCATGGGGCGGTTACCGCGCTGGTTTTGAAGGTAAAACCAGTATCAACCTGTCAGACTACGGCATTAAAAATATCTTAGGCCC
This sequence comes from Rheinheimera sp., assembly GCA_041919175.1. Classification (GTDB taxonomy): domain Bacteria; phylum Pseudomonadota; class Gammaproteobacteria; order Enterobacterales; family Alteromonadaceae; genus Pararheinheimera. The sequence goes on from JAYRUI010000354.1 coordinate 2,472, forward strand.
AGCCTCAGAAACTGTGCATCTTGATTTGGTGGTGGAAGGTGTTCGTCAGTGATCTGAGTTGGTTGTTGACTTAAAAAGTTAAACAACAGCATGGCTCAACTGAACAGCGCCTTTTGCAAGGGCGCAAAGCTTGAAAACCTGGCAGCAAAAAGGCAAATCTCTGATTTGCCTTTTTTATTGTTAGTTTAAAACTTCTAGGGGGCCTTTTGCAAAGCCACCTCCTATGGAGGTGGTTTTTTACTTCTTATGATGTATGTTGTGACCGCTGAATTGTTTTAAAGCTTTTGTATTTTTTGCCGGGATTATGGGAGGAATCCTATATTTGGCGGACATATGTTTTGCGTACACATGCCCGGTGTGCTTGTTTATGTCAGGCTTATATTGATGGATTAAGACGGGATCTCAATTTTGATATCGCCAACAGGCACACTGCAACAAGGTAAAAACTCACCTTTACGCACAAAAGCCAGCGGCTCCTGCAAATAGCTGATTTGACCTTCGAGCAATTTACAACGGCAAGCACCACAAAAACCGGCACGGCAATGATAATTCAGCTGGTATTTGTGTTGCTCTAAAGTTTCGAGCAGATTAGGGCAGCTGCCATCAAAAAGCAGGCTGCTGCCATCCGGTAACCCGATCTTTGACATCGGCTTTATAAGTCAAAATCGCCAAAGTCAGCACCATCGACTTCGTTGTCAATCTGACCTACAAGGTAAGAGCTGATTTCAGATTCCTGCGGCGCAACCTGCACATTGTCAGACACCAGCCAGGCATTGATCCACGGAATAGGGTTTTGTGTGGTGCCAAAAATGGGTTTCATGCCCAGCGTCTGCATCCGCACATTGGTGATGTACTCCACGTACTGACACAAAATGTCTTTATTCAGACCAATCATAGAGCCGTCTTTAAACAAAAACTCTGCCCAGTCTTTTTCCTGCTCTGCCGCTTTGCGGAAAATGGCATAAGCTTCCTGCTCACATTCTTTGGCAATATCACCCATCACAGGGTCGTCTTCACCCGCTGCCATAATATTCAGCATATGTTGGGTGCCGGTTAAGTGCAGGGCTTCGTCGCGGGCGATCAGTTTGATGATTTTGGCATTGCCTTCCATCAGCTCGCGCTCGGCAAAAGCAAAACTGCAGGCAAAACTGACATAAAAACGAATGGCTTCCAGCACATTCACCGACATCAGACACAGATAGAGTTTTTTCTTTAAATCACGCAGGCTGATGCTGTGGCTGACACCATTGACTGTATGTGTGCCTTCACCACAGAGGTGGTACAGATTCACTGAGTTAATTAAATCATCGTAATAGCGGGTGACATCGTCAGCACGCTCAATGATTTTTTCATTGAGCAGAATATCATCAAAAATTTTATGCGGTTCGTTGGTGATATTACGCACGATGTGGGTGTAACTGCGGCTGTGAATGGTTTCACTAAAAGCCCAGGTTTCAATCCAGGTTTCCAGCTCAGGTAAAGACACAATTGGCAATAATGCCACGTTTGGTGAACGGCCCTGCACTGAATCCAGTAGCGTCTGGTATTTCA
>JAYRUI010000355.1:0-4017 GCA_041919175.1 Rheinheimera sp.
ACGGCCCTGCTGTGTTTGCCTGAGGTGTCGGCGCATACCCCTTATCTGGCTCCGGTTAGCTTCGAGCCGATCCGCGGTTGGGTCAGTCTGGAAGCGGCTTTTGCCGAAAAGTTTTTTGTGCCTGAAGCCAAATTTGACCAGTCTGAATTTGTTATCACCACACCGGATGGCCAACAGCAGCAGCCGAAAGAAATTCAGTCAGTGCGCAGCCGCACCGTGCTTGATCATGAATTAACAGCCGACGGCACTTACCGTTTTAGCACTGGCTTGCGTTATGGCGCTGTGTTCCGCACTTACGAACATCAGGGCAAAACCCACAACAGCCGCGATCCAAAACAACAACTGCCCCAAGGTGCTGTGCTCAAAGCGCATTTTCAGTCTTTAACCCGGGCTGAAACTTATATCAGTAAAGGCAAACCTGACCACAAAGCCTTAACTGCTTTGGGCAGTGGCCTGGAGTTTGTGTTTAGCAGTCATCCAAATGCCCTTTTTGCCGGTGAATCTTTGCAAGGCCAGGTGCTGTTTAACGGTAAAGCGCTGGCAAATCACAAGGTTGAGCTGCAACAAGTGGGTGGCTTTGAGCCGCTGCCGGTGCTCAGCCTCACCACCAATGCGCAGGGTCAGTTGAATCAGGTTTTACCAAATGCGGCTGAATATCTGTTGCTGGTAAAACACAGAGCAGCTGCGCCAAAAGATGCCAAAGCCCCGACTTACAGTTACAGCTATAGCGCTGTTTTTGAAGTAACTGAATAAAAAGGAAAACCCACATGAACTCTGTTTATTTACCGCTTTTTCTGGCCGCCAGCGCTTTGTATCTGGCAACACCCATGGCTTTGGCTGCCGAAACAAAAAAGCCACCAGCACAGCAATCCGGCCATCAGGCCAGCCAACAGGCCAAAGCGGCTTTTATCGCTGATTACGACCAGGATCTGGATGGCAAAGTCAGTCAGGCCGAGTTTTTTACGGTACGCCAGCAACGGTTAGCGCAAATGGATCTGGAGCACAATGCCCAAATCACTGCTGAAGGTTATCAGGCTGAATATGCCGACCGGTTGGATCGCCAGTTAAACGACGAACGTGCAGGTCAGCTAAAACAAACCCTGGTACGGATCAAAGCTTTAGATAAAAACAACGACGGAGCCATTAGTGCAGCCGAATATCAGCAGTCCGGCCAAAGTGCTTTTGCCATAATCGACCGCAACAAAGATGCGGTGATCAGCAAAGCAGATGAACAACCGCAAAAACCACGGCAACAAGGGCGTCGTTCACTGTTAAATATGCCAACCACCCACAGTGTATCGGGCATGTTGTTGATGTATGACGCTGACGGCAATGGTGAGGTCAGCCAGCAGGAGTATCAGACAAAACGTCAGCAGGTGTTTGCCAATACCGATCTGGACAAAAACGGCCTGTTGTCGGGCGAAGAATATCTGGCGGAATTTACCGACAGAGTGGACCGGCAGTTGGAAAAAAACCGCACCGCAGCGCTGAAACAGGCTTTGGTGCGTTTTAACGCGCTGGATAAAGATCAGAACCAGATTTTAAGTGCGGCTGAGTACCACCAATCAGGTAAAAACATCTTCCAGCGCTTTGACGGCAATAAAGATTATGTGGTCAGCACACAGGACCCTTTGCCGCCATCAGCAGCAACAGCTGAAACAAATAAGGCAACTGAAACAAAGAAGCCAACCGATGGAACGAAACAAGGCCAGACGGCACAACTTCAGCCTTAATGGCAGAGTGTTTACAAAGTTTCTCTGCCTGTTTTTCACTGATATAAGGACGGTGGCTGCGTTGTTGCAGCTGCCACAGATAAAATGCGGATTTTTCTTTTATTCAGCCTGATGTGTTGCAGTTTTGCCAGCGCAGCAGCAGTTTTTAGCCTGACTTCGGCCAATCAGCGCTGGCAGCTGCAGATGGAGCTTGCAGCTGCGGATGTCAGCGCGCAAAAACAGCAGCAGCTTGAGACTCATTTCACCCGTCTGACCCAGGCATTGGACAAGCTGCAAGCCGCTTCAGCCAAAGGTTCTGCGCCTGTGGACACCACGGCATTCAGACTATGGCAACAGGCAAAGCACATGTGTGACAGCTGGTGGCAACAACAGCAGCAGTTTCATTGCCGCACCGGCCTGGCGCGTGCCAGCTGGTTGCAGGCGGCCGAACAACAACAATTGCCCGATCGGGTGTTGTTGCGACAACAGCAAAGGACGGCGCAGCAACAAGCCGGGGCGCCGGATGCCGTATGGGATTTACAGGGCCTGGCTGAAGCCATAGTGCTGGATGAACTTGCCATCATCAGTCAGCAGTTATGGCCAAAGGCGCCCACACTGTCGCTGCAACTGGGGCAACAGCGCAGAGTTGTCGGCCAGATCGCCACTGAAATACCACTGCCTTTTTTAGCGTCCGGTAACCCTTTGGCAACTTTACAACTGCAACAACAAGCGCTGGTGTATGCCAATACCAGCGCCAGGCTGAAAATAGGCCCGCGTTTTTACAGCGACGTATTGCAGCCCAAAGAAGGCTGGCCGGTGGAATATGGCCCGGCAGTTGCTGTCGCCGCCAATTCGGCAGCAGAAGCCTGGCTGCTGGCGCACAGCCTGGTGGTATTAGCACCGGCAGAGCGGCAGCAGTTCAGCGAACAACATCAGCTAGCCGCACTCTGGCATCATCAAACCGGCACCACGCAAGCCAGCGAAGCCTGGTATCTGTTATTAAAAAATGCCGGACTCTATCAAAGCCAGCATCAGCTGAGGTTGAAACTGGAACTGCGGGCCCATGGCCAAAACGCCAAAGCCCCTTATCTGGCGGTGTGGCTTAGCAAAAAAGGCGAAACAGCCCCCACAGCCCAACTGGCGCTCTGGGGTGAACAACCCCGTTGGTATCAGGAGCTGCGCAGCTGGTGGCGGCAGTTTGGCCGGCAACAACAGGAAAATCTGCGGCACTGGGCTGGTGCCACCCGAAGAGCCGGTGTTTATCAGTTGCAGTGGAATGGCCGTGATCTGCAAGGCCAGCCTCTGGCAGCAGGTGAATACGTTTTATATCTGGAAACCGCCCGTGAAGACGGTGGCAGAGAAAAACTAGCTGTGCCACTTGATTGGCCGGCACCAGCCGGTCATCAACAAGGTGAATTAAACGGAAAAACAGAGTTTGGTGTTATTCGCTGGCAGCTGGATTCAGCTCAAAAACAACAGGCAGCCGCTTTATAGCAGTGTTGCCTGACTGCGTGCCGGGATGCCACCGCGTTTGATGCAACAGCACTGCTATCTGAAAGCAAGGAGACGGTGGCTTTTCACCCCAAAAAACTGGCCGGAACCAATAAAAAACCTGGTGTTTATTCACCGGGGTAACCTGTATTCAATAAAACTTAACATATTGTTTTTATTCATTATTTTACAATTATATTGTTGCGAATAATTCTCATTTGATCGAAAATGGCGACCTCAACAACAATGCTTTTCTGAGGTTATTTATGTCACCGCTTTTGTCATCCCGCTTGTCAGCACAGCGACTCTTTCCGCTTTCTTTGTTGTCATCCGCTTTGTTTTTATCTGTACAGCCTGCACTGGCAGCACCAAGCCTGGTTGCTCAGGGCAGCTCCGTGGCAACTCCCGCCAAAGGCAAACTGGCTGAAGTCAAAGTGACGGCGGATGCAGAGCCGCAAAGCAGTCGCTTGTCGAAAGCTGTGCTCGGCAGCACAGAGCTGACGCGCCAGCAAGCCAGCAATCTGGCGGATGTGGTGCGTTATGTGCCCGGCGTGTCGGTGAATGATATCGGTCGTTTTGGCTCCACCGGTTTTAATATCCGTGGTATGGAAGGTGATCAGGTGGCAATTCTGGTCGATGGTATGGCACTCGGCGAATCTATGGATCCGGACAGCCACGCTCCCTATGAATTTTTCCGCTCCGGCCGCGGTGGGATTGACCCGGATGCGCTGAAACAAGTGCATATTCTCAAAGGTGCTGACGCTATCAGTGCTGGTAGTGGCTCGCTGGGCGGCGCTGTGTTGTTTTTTACCAA
>JAYRUI010000356.1:0-4016 GCA_041919175.1 Rheinheimera sp.
TTTTTGACGGCAAGCTCCTCTGGTTATTATTGCGCTGTAGTGACCAGCGCTCATTACAATTCTTGCAACAATCGTTGTTTTATTGTCCAGAATGTACCAACAGCTGCCGGCACAGTTCAGTCATTACCGCAAGGGTATACAACAGTACAAACTCCGGTGCAATTCACCGGTAATGGCACTATAGATTTAAACGCGAAACAGGCAAATCTGAGTTATCACTGGGATTTTGACAACGGCCAAACGTCATCCAACCGCAATCCACTGCAAAGTTTTGATAAAGCCGGCACTTACATGGTCATCATGAAAACATTCGACGGAAGCTATTATTCGGCACCGACGCTGGTCAGCTCGGTGTGGGTTCGTGGTCCGGCACAACCACCAAGAAACACTTCCTATCACTATAGCTATTGTTCCCATGATGGTCGCACTGGTGATTTTAGCTGGGAGCGCAGTGGAACCAGCTTTGAATTACAGATACAACAAGCTGGTTATTGGCTGGATTTGTACCGTGGAGACTCAAGCAGTACAAATTTAACTTTACAAAACTACGGACCTAATACCTTTAGGGTCAGAGCACTGGATCCAGACTTTGGTCCTGCAAGCGCCTGGAAATACTTTGACGCAAACGTCCCATCTTGTGACGGTGGCGGTGGCGTTGAACCACAATAATGCCCTGACAAATTGGGAGCATGCTTGCGTTTTGGACATAACGATTAAATTCGAAAAGCCAGCATGACCAGCAGCAGGCCCAATACCCAATACCTGATAGTCATTAAAAACCACCACACTGAATGAAGGGTTTTCATCAGTGTGGTGGCTTGTGTTAATACCGCAATAGCTCCTGGCCGTTAAAGCTCAAACCGATCCAGTTCCATCACTTTTTGCCAGGCTTTGGCAAAATCGACCGCAAAACGTGCTTTGCCATCTGCTGCCGCATAGACTTCAGCCACAGCTCTGAGCTCAGCATGGGAGCCAAACATCAGATCCACCGGCGTTGCTGTCCATTTGATCTGATTGGTTTTGCGATCCAGCCCTTCATACAACCCCTGAGTGCTGGCCGATTTTTGCCATTTGGTTGACATATCCAGCAAATTCACAAAAAAGTCGTTGCTTAATGCGCCGGCTTTATGGGTCAGCACACCATGGCGCACACCACCGCTATTGGCGTTCAGCACCCTTAAACCGCCTACTAACACTGTCATTTCAGGCACCGATAAATTCAGCATGGCCGCTTTATCAATCAGCGCTTCAGCCGGCGACAACATACTGTTGCTGCTGTGATAGTTTCTAAAACCATCGGCCATCGGCTCTAACACCGCAAATGAAACGACATCGGTTTGTGCTGCTGTTGCATCTGTTCTGCCCGGTTTAAACGGCACTTCAATGCTCAGGCCAGCGTCTTTGGCGGCTTGTTCCACTGCAGCAGAACCCGCCAGCACTATCACGTCCGCCAGCGAGACTTTTTTGCCGCCAGTCAGGGTTTTATTAAAGTCCTGCTGTACTTTTTGTAATACCGGCAGCACTTTAGCCAGTTCCTGCGGATCGTTTGCGGCCCAGTCTTTTTGCGGCGCCAGCGCTAAACGAGCCCCATTCGCGCCACCACGCATATCAGTGCCACGGAAGCTGGACGCTGACGCCCAGGCGGTTTTCACCAGCTGTGCCACCGTTAAACCGCTGGCCAGCAGTTTGGCTTTTAAGTTCTGAATATCTGTGGCATCAATCAGCGCGTGATCAACAGCAGGTACCGGGTCTTGCCATAACAACATTTCTGCTGGCACTTCTTTGCCCAGATAACGGGCTTTTGGCCCCATATCGCGGTGCGTTAATTTAAACCAGGCTTTGGCAAAGGCCAGCTCAAAAGCTTTGGGGTCGTTTTTAAAACGCAGCGAAATTTCACGGTAAGCAGGATCTTCTTTCAGCGCTAAGTCGGTGGTAAACATAATAGGCGCATGGCGTTTGGTTTTGTCATGCGCGTCCGGTACCAGATTCGCCGCCTGACCATTGGCCGGGATCCACTGAGTCGCGCCGGCCGGACTTTTGGTTTTTACCCAGTCAAAACCAAACAGGTTGTCCAGATACTGCGTGGTCCAGGCCGTTGGATTGACCGACCAGGCGCCTTCCAGACCGCTGGTCACAGTATCTTCAGAATGGCCTTTGCCACATTTGTTTTTCCAGCCAAAACCCTGGGCTTCCAAAGCTTCAGCGGCTGGCTCTTTGCCCACACATTCTTCCGGTTTGTGTGCGCCATGCGCTTTACCAAAAGTATGGCCACCGGCAATTAAAGCCACTGTTTCTTCGTCATTCATTGCCATGCGGCCAAAGGTATCGCGGATATCTTTGGCGGCGAGCAGTGGGTCCGGCACGCCATTTGGCCCTTCCGGATTGACATAAATTAAGCCCATTTGCACTGCCGCCAGCGGTTTGGCGAGTTTACGTTCTTTGCTGTTTTTGTCGTAACGCTGCTCATCCAGCCATTTTTTCTCGCTGCCCCAGTTCACCTTTTCGGCTTGCCAGTCATCCAGCCTGCCACCGGCAAAACCAAAGGTTTTAAAGCCCATCGACTCCAGCGCTACGTTACCGGCCAGCACCATTAAATCGGCCCAGGAAATTTTACTGCCGTATTTTTGTTTCACCGGCCAGAGTAACCGTCGCGCTTTATCCAGGTTGACGTTATCGGGCCAGCTGTTGAGTGGTTCAAACCTTTGCTGACCTCCACCGGCACCGCCGCGGCCATCAAAAATGCGGTACACCCCGGCAGAGTGCCAGGCCATACGGATCATAAAAGGCCCGTAATGGCCATAATCCGGCGGCCACCAGTCTTGTGGTGTGGTTAAAATGGTTTTGATATCGGCTTTGACGGCGGCCAAATCTAAACTTTTGAATTCTTTGGCATAATCAAAATTTTCGCCATAAGGGTTCGACTCGGCACTGTGGGCGCGCAGCGGCGACAAATCCAGTTGCTCTGGCCACCAGTAGCTGTTGCTGGTCATGTCGTTGGCCAGTGTGCTCTGGCTGCTCAACAATATAGCCAGCGTGATTGCTGACAATAACGGCGTTGTTTTTTTCATCATATGTCCCCTGTCCTTTGGTGGCTGCACCACATCAATTCAGCCAAAGTTATTGTGAAAAGGCTTTGTTTGGGTTGATGGTGTTCATCAGATAAGGGTTACAGTCCTTATTTTGGCCAACAACCTTTTGCACCACTCAAATCGCTATTGCCACTTTGCGACCATGTTGTTGCGTCAACATTGCCACTGCTTTGCACATAGCAGTTTTCACTTTCGGTGCGGTATTAAGTAAAGCCGGTTGATGAGTGTTTGCATTGATTTAAATCGATGAAGCTCATCGCTTAATTGGATTAAGAGCCGAAGCAGCGTTCTCGTTGTATCAAAGCAAACCCAAGGTTCACAGAACGCCTGTTGTTATCCAAAACCGGGGCTGGTGGAGAATTAATCTCATCGCTTAATAAAGCAGCAGGGTTTAGCATATTCATCAAATGGATAATTAAGAGCAGCACTGATGAATGCTAAAGCCGGACGCCCAGCCACAGATCAAAGCACCCGCCAAAAGCTGTTGTGTCAGGCCAGATTGTTATTTGCTGAAATGGGTTATGAACCAGTCACCACCCGAATGATTGCGGCGGCGGCTGGCGTGAATGCCGGCATGATCCGTTATTATTTTGTCGACAAAGCCGGGTTGTTTGAAGCCATGCTGCGCGAGACCATCACCCCTTTACAACAAATGGCACAACAACAGGTGCAAATGGCACAGCTGCGCGATCCGGCCGCGATAGTGGCGGCTTATTACGCTGTCATGGCGCCGCACCCGTTATTACCCAGGCTGATTTTCCGCGCTTTGCACAATGTGCATTCGGCGGAATATCAGATTGTCAGCCGGGTGTTTGCAGGTTTTGTCCGGCAGATGCTCAGCAACATGCAGCAGGTGCTGCAAACGCCGGATTTATTACAACCAGGCCTGCAGCCCTTTAATGCCTTGATCACCTGTTTTAGCCTGGC
>JAYRUI010000357.1:0-3992 GCA_041919175.1 Rheinheimera sp.
CCGTCGGTGTGGCGAACTGCCTGATACACCTGGCCCTGGTTCTGGAATTGCGCCGCCAGAATAGCGCCGTTACCAATATACTGACCTTCAGCGTAGTTGCGTTCAAACATCACACTAAAAGTGTCACCTGAATGGATGTCTAAAGCGAAGTCGATGTCGTAACCAAAAACGTTTGCTAAATCAAGAATTTGCGCTTCGGTTAAGCCGGCTTTCATTGCCGAACCCCAGAAGCTGCCGCTGATCACACCAGCCACCACTTCGGTGCGCACTTCAATTTCTTTTTGCAGTTGTTTGGCTTCGAACTTGCCGTCGGCGGTGCGCTGCACCACTAAAGTTTTTAAGTTGCTGATGGTGTAACGCAATTCTTGCAGGCTGCCATCACTGGCCAAGCCAAATTCCAGTTGTTCACCAGGGAATAAACGGGTCAGGGTTTTGGCGTCTTTGCCGGTATCCAGAATGGCCTGCATGGTGACAGCATCAATGTTCGCTTTGCGGAACACTGCGCCTAATACATCACCTTTTTTCACTTCCACAGAAACCCACTCTAACGAGTTGTCTTCCTGTGGCAGGGTGGTGGCCTGAGTTTGTGCTAACGAATCTGTTACTACTGGCACGGCCAAGCTATAACGCTTGCCAATTTCCAGGCTGCTCTTTTCTGAGTCTTTTGACGCTTCGGCAGGATCTGAAGGGATCAGCAGCAGTACAGACAAAAAGGTCGCTAAGCCAGCGATTATAAACCGATGTTTTGTGGGCAAAGATGAAAACATGAAAGGCGCATCTCTTATTATTATGACAAGAACCACGTAAAAAATGAGCATATAACGATTTTTTGCAAGATCCAAGACTTTTGTGCGTTTAATCACGATGAATGTTGCAGTAGAATGCGGTTCTATAAATTCAGGCGAAAAATTATCCGAAGGAGTACCGCATGACGCAGTGGCAACAAGCCCTCGCCGAGATCACGCGTGGTTGTGAAGAGGTGTTATTAGAAGAAGAACTAATTGCAAAATTAAAGGAAGGTAAACCGTTAAAAGTAAAGGCTGGTTTTGATCCAACAGCACCGGATTTACACCTTGGGCACACAGTTTTAATCAACAAATTACGCACTTTCCAGCAGCTGGGCCATGAGGTTATTTTCCTGATTGGTGATTTTACCGGCATGATTGGTGACCCAACCGGCAAAAACGTCACCCGTAAACCGCTGACGCGCGAAGACGTGTTAGCCAACGCCAAAACGTACCAGGATCAGGTATTTAAAATTCTGGATCCAGCCAAAACCCGCATTGCTTTTAACTCCGAATGGATGGAAAAACTGGGTGCCGCCGGCATGATTAAACTGGCTGCCCGGCAGACAGTGGCGCGGATGCTGGAACGTGACGACTTTAAAAAGCGTTATGCCAATAACCAGTCGATTGCTATTCACGAATTTTTATACCCGCTGGTGCAGGGCTGGGACTCGGTGGCGCTTGAAGCTGACATCGAAATGGGCGGTACTGATCAGCGCTTTAACCTGCTGATGGGTCGTGAGCTGCAAAAAGATGAAGGCCAGCGGCCACAAACCGTCATTATGGTGCCGCTGCTGGAAGGTCTGGACGGCGTGCAGAAGATGTCAAAATCGCTGGGCAACTATATCGGCATTACCGACAGCCCAACTGAAATGTTTGGCAAAATGATGTCCATTACCGATGACCTGATGTGGCGTTATTACGATCTGCTGAGTTTCCGTCCGTTGGAAGATATCGCCGCGTTGAAACAACAGGCTGCTGAGGGTCGCAACCCACGCGATATTAAAATTGAGCTGGCCAAAGAAATTATCGCCCGTTTTCACGACCAAGCCGCGGCTGAAGCGGCGCACGCCGACTTTACCCAGCGTTTTTCTAAAAACGCCCTGCCGGATGATATTCCGGAGCTGACCTTAACTATTGAAGCTGCTGCCATTGCCATTCCGCAGTTATTAAAAGAAGCGGGTTTAGTCGAAAGCACTTCAGAAGCGATGCGGATGATTAAACAAGGTGCAGTAAAACTGAACGGCGACACTAAAGTGGAAGATGCCAAACTGGAATTTGCCAAAGGCTCCAGCACCATTTTCCAGGTGGGTAAACGTAAGTTTGCCAAAGTGACGCTGGCTTAAGTGGCGCTGATTTAAGTTACGTTGGCTTAAGCTGACGCGGATTTAACTGAGAGTACGACCTGCATCTTGCTGTCAGTACTTATTAAAAAGCCGGAGTTTTTGCTCCGGCTTTTTATTGCGGTTATGTTTAGCCAGCTGTTTTTGCGGCAGGCGGGTAAAACTTTAAAATTTCCTGTTTTATTTCATTGCGATACTGGCTAAAACCGTGGTCGCCCTGAGGGTAAATCACCACTTTATGCGGCTGATTGCGCGCTTTTAATAAAGCTTCAATCTGATAAGCCGACTGCACTGTCACTTGTTGATCGGCGTCACCATGTAAAATCAGCACCGGCAAATCGGCGCGGATCTGTGGTAAAAAATGCACCACTGAACGTGCTTTCAGTTGTTGTTCTTTGTTGTTGTGATAATCCGGAATGCGCTGGGCAAATACCTTTTCCATTTCTGGCCGTACTTTCAGTTCTTGCTGTAAATCAGAAGCGCCGGTCAGAATCATGATAGCTTTAAGCTCAGGCCATTCTTTAGCGGCCAACCAGGTTTGCATGCCACCACGGCTATGGCCAATCATTGCCACTTTGCTGGCATCGGCAGCTTTGATGGTTGGGATCAGCTGTTTAAAAGCCAGCACATCGGCACCACCAAACTCGTCACCATAGAATTTTTTTGGATCCGGCTGGATTTGGCCACGGTAGTTACTGGCGAGCACCAGATAACCTTGTTCAGCCAAAGGCATTAAGTCATAAAACATATTGCCAAACTGGCAGGAACCAAAACCACCATTGCCACCGCGGTTAAACACCAATACAGGCAACTTGCCTTGCTGTTGTTTGGGTTTTAATAAAAAACCAACCACAGGTACGCCATTCACCTGATACACAAAAGACTCACAATGCACAGTGTTGGCAAAACGCTGATAGTCCGAAGCAGGGAAACGCTGTTTAAAGATGTACTGCGTTTTTGCATTGCCTGGGTTTTTTGCCATCACGGCCTGCATCCAGTTTTGATAAGAATCATGAGGCGCGGCAAAACAGTTGGTTGCTTCTGGCTGGATTGGGCTAAAGCTTGCAGTTGCAGTTGCAGTTGCAGTCGCTGTGCTGCTGTGACTTGCAGCTGGCGTTGCGGTGCTGTTACAAGCCGCCAGATAAAGGCTGCCAAGCAGCAACAAACCAAAAACCAACTTGTCCTTGTTTCTCATTAGATAATTCATTGTAAATGTTTTGTGATTTTTGATTCTATGCTTTTTATATAACTAAATGAAGCGCTTAGTTGGGTTGCTTGCTTTGCTTTATTGGGGAACATGCTGTTTTTTCATAAAAAACGGCTGCTTTTTTCCGCAATCGCTTGCTTTTGGTTAAATAACGGTCTAAGTTGATATCAAATTGATATCACATTGAGGTGGGTTATGATAAAAGAAATGCCAGCCCGAAGTTCATCGGGTTTTATGATGTTAGCGCTGTTGTTGTTATCACAAATTGCTTCGATAGCCGCTTTAGTGGTGCTGCCGGGCGCTTTAAAAGTTCCGGCGCTGCTTTGGGTGTTGGCCACAGCCATTTGTTGGTTCGGTTTTTATATGGTGCAGCCGAATCAGTCGGCTGTGCTGCAGTTGTTTGGCCGTTATGTGGGCACCGACTTTAGCAATGGTTTGCGCTGGGCCAACCCGTTTTTTAGTAAACAAAAAGTCAGTTTGCGGGTGCGTAACTTTGAAAGCAGCAAACTCAAAGTGAATGACCACGCCGGAAACCCGGTGGATATTGCTGCAGTTGTTGTATGGAAAGTAGTGGATAGCGCAGAAGCTGTGTTTGAAGTGGAAGATTATGAAAACTTCGTCACTATCCAAAGTGAAGCGGCCATCCGTTATCTGGCG